>NZ_CAJMXC010000002.1:0-65702 GCF_905219715.1 Olsenella sp. CU969 | reverse complement strand
GTCGGGGTCCTTGCCGTCCTCCACCTCGACCTTGTCCGGGTCGTCGGGGCTCACGGTGCCCTCCGGCTTCACCGGGACGATGGTGGTGGGCCTGGTGGCCTCGTTCTCGGGGTTGGCCTCGGTGCCCTCCACATAGTTCTTGTCGGGGATGTAGCGCACGGTGACGTCGTGGCTGTTGCCGGACGATCCGTCGAGCACGTCCAGGGCACCGTCGAGGCGCGTCGGGTCGAGGTAGTNGACCNNCTGGGTCTCCCNGCGGCCAGACTCGCCGGCCACGGCCGCGGGGGTGTTGGCCGAGGCGTCGGTGGCGCCCTCCTTGATCGCGATGGAGGAGCCGGGAGAGGCCTTCATGGCCTCCTCGGTGAGCGGCACCGCCTCGCCCACGGGCTTGCCGTCGATGAGCACCTGGAACGACCCGGTGGGGGCTTTGCAGGTCACGGCGGTCCCCTTGGCGCTGCGCAAGGTGAAGGCCAGGCGGAGGCGGTTGCCGGGCTCGGTGTCGGTCTCCTTCACCAGCTCGTAGCTGCCGTCGTCGGCCAGGCGCACCCAGGCGGTCCCGTCGGCCTCGGAGATCTTGACCACCGCCNGCACCGGCGTCACGNTCGACCAGCCGGTGATGCGNTGGCCCCAGTAGTTCTCCATGAAGCCCGGTTGTTCGGCGAACTGCTTGGAGATGAGCTGAAAGCGGAAGGTGCCGGTGTCGGCAGGNATCTTCCCGTCGTGGATCACGGAGCTCCCAGGCAGTGGGCTGCCCCCCTCGCCGTCGTAGGCCTGATAGCTCACCTCGAGCTTGGTGGGGTCCGTGAGCAGCTTGCCGTTGGTCTCGAAGGGCGTGGTGTCGATGGGCTTCTCATCAGAGACCGTGAGGGTCTCGAAGGGCAGGCCGTCGTAGGCCTTCTGAAGCCCGGAGAAGTACTCCTTCTGCTCGTCGGTGAGCTTGTCGACGTCGATGTCGATGTAGCGCTTGAGGGTGGAGCCCTGGGAGCCGCCCACCTCCTCGACGTACATGGGCTCGATGTCGTGCTCGACGCCGTCGTTGTCGAGGTAGGACATGGTGACCGTCACGTTCTTGCCCGTGGCGGTGGCCGGCAGCCACAGATAGAGCCTTCCGTCGTTGAGGTAGGAGGGCGACCCGTAAGCCTGGACCTGGTTGTCGACCTCGAGCTTCCACTTGGTCACCGGCACGGTCTTGTTCTCGGACNCGTCAAACTCGCTCGAGAGGTTGATGGTAAGCATCTGCACCTTGTCGGTGTCGGGCAAGGAGCCGCCCAAGGCCTCGACGTCGTCCCAGCTCTCCACCCCCTGGGTGTTGAAGGCGGTGTCGCCGATGCCCTGGAACATGGGCGAGTAGGTGCCGTCGGTGCGGTTCTCGACCATGACGGAGCCGCCGGTGACGATGGTGTAGCCCTGGGCCGCGCCCACGGCGTACATGGTGGGGTTGGTGGAGGTCTTGTTGCCCACCGAGGTGATGACGGTGCCACCGGTCACCTTGATGATGTGGTTCAGGTTGGACGCCGGGCCGTGGGCGCAGCACTGGCCGATGGCGTTGCCGTGGTACGCGGCGACGGCGTTGACGAAGCCACCGTTGATGTAGATGTCGCCGGCCACGGTGAAGTAGGCGTTGTACCCGCCGCTCTGCAGCGCGCCGCCGTCGAAGGCGGACCCCCTCACAGGCACGTCGAAGAACGTGTAGCCGTAGGANTAGATGTTCTCCGCCTTGTTAGCCGGGACCACAATGGCATNCGCCTTGGCGGTGCACCCNTGGTGGCCGGTCATGTCGTGGTAGCCGAAGCCGGCGCCGATGGCGGTGCCGCAGGAGCCTCCCTGGGCGGTGATGCGGCCGCCGTTGAAGATGGTCACGGTGCCGGAGCCGGNCGAGCCGCCNCCGATGGCGNACCCGTTGGCATANCTCCAGTTGCTGCTGTTGAACGGCAGGGGCTTCGCCGAGACGATGCCGCCGTTGAAGACCATGGTGCCAGCGTTCTCCTTGGGCCCGGAACCGATGCCTGCGGAGTGGCCGCCACCCTGCACGGTGAGGGTGCCGGGATGGGACGACTCGAGACGGGTCAGGGGGTCGTCCGTCTTGAGCTCGGTGCCGTCCAGGAGCGTGACGTCGGCCGCCACCTTGCCGTCGGCCGGGGTGACGATGTCGGAGAGGTCGAACTTGGAACCGCCGGCGCGGACGTTGGTGCGGGCGTCGTCGACGATCAGCACCGAGCCCCAACCGCAACGGATGGCCGGCCAGCCGTTGGCCCCCGTAACGGTGTTGACCAGGGAGTTGGAGGAGCCGTCGGCCAGGGTCAGGTGCAGGGTGGTCTTGTCGACGATGTCGGCGGCGTTGCGGACCTTGACCCCGTCGCCGTCCTCGTCGGAGTTGGTGACCAGGTTGATGGGAGAGCGGGCGGCAGTGGAGATGTTCACCCCGGCAAGGGTGAGGTCCGCCTTGACCCCCGCGTCGATGTCGATGGTGTGGGCGGTGCCCGTCTTGCCTGCGGCCATGGAGACGGTGAGGGGCGTGGAGGTCATGATGTGCAGGACGCTGCCGTCGAAGGCGTAGTCGACGCCCTCCGCGCCGCCGGCGACGGCAAAGTCGCCGGTACCTGCCCGGGGCTCCAGGGCCGCCAAGGGGGCGGTGGCGAGGGCCGCGAGGAGGGCGGCCGCGTCGTCGTCGGCGACGTCGGGGCCATCCGGGTCGTCCTCGGGGGCCGTGCGGTCCCCGACCTCCCCCTCCCCTGCCGGAGGCTCGGCAGGGCCCTCTGGCCGCTCGTCGGCCACCTGCTCCTGCAGGACCGCCTCGGGCACCGCATCCGGCCGCGCATAGGCCGCCGGTCCGAGGGACTGGCCCACGAGAAGGGCCGACAGGGCGATGGCGAGGATGCGATGTCCCGCCGCCCTTCTGGCGCTGTCTGCCATGGCTGCCTCCAAACCACCGCGCCCCGGTGAGGGGCGGATATCTGAACAGAGTCTTAATATGCCACTATGGCACAGGTATCTCTTAAAGTGAACTGAGGACACGCCGCGATTCAGGGGCGGAGAGGCACAGAAAAGCCCCCTGAGACGAGAGGTCCCAGNGNGCTAGCGNGGCTGGNCTGCGAGCCGGANGGTTCGCACCCGACAGGAGCCTAGTTGAAATTGAGCGTAACCTGCTGGTTGGGCTCCTTGAGCACCACGTCGTGGGCCCCGCCTTCCANGAGGGACGTGTCCGAGACCANGGTGAGGCGTGCCTTCTCCTTGAGCTCGGGCAGAGTGAGNGCCCCGCAGTTGCACATGGTGGAGCGGATCTTGAGCAGGGAGTTCTGGACGCCGTCGCGCAGGGGGCCGGCATAGGGCACGTAGGAGTCGACGCCCTCGACGAAGCTCAGCTTCTTGTCGCCGCCGAGGTCGTAGCGCGCCCAGTTGCGGGCGCGGGCGGAACCCTCGCCCCAGTACTCCTTCATGTAGGATCCGTTGACCGTGACGCGCTCGGTGGGGCTCTCGTCGAAGCGGGCGAAGTAGCGGCCGAGCATGAGGAAGTCGGCGCCCATGGCCAGGGCCAGGGTCATATGGTAGTCGTACACGATGCCGCCGTCGGAGCACACGGGCACGTAGACACCGGTCTCCTCGAAGTAGCGGTCGCGGGCCTCGCAGACGTCGATGAGGGCCGAGGCCTGGCCGCGACCGATGCCCTTCTGCTCGCGGGTGATGCAGATGGAGCCGCCGCCGATGCCCACCTTGACGAAGTCCGCGCCGGCGTCGGCCAGGAAACGGAAGCCCTCGGCGTCCACCACGTTGCCGGCACCGACCTTGACGGCGTCGCCGTAGTTGTCGCGGATCCAGGACAGGGTACGGGACTGCCACTCGGAGAAGCCCTCGGAGGAGTCGATGCACAGGGCGTCGGCGCCGGCCTCCACAAGCAGTGGCACGCGCTCGGCGTAGTCGCGGGTGTTGATGCCGGNGCCCACGATGTAGCGCTTGGAGGAGTCGAGCAGCTCGTTGGGGTTGGACTTGTGGGAGTCGTAGTCCTTGCGGAACACCATGCCCACCAAGGTGCCGTCGTCGTTGACGATGGGGAGCTGGTTGAGCTTGTTCTCCCAGATGATGTCGTTGCACTCGGAGAGCGTGTAGGAGGCCGGGGCGGTGACCACGCGGTCGATGGGGGTCATGAAGTCGCGGACGGGCTTGTCGGCGGCGTCGCGGCTGGGACGGNAGTCGCGGGAGGTGACGATGCCGAGGAGCCGGCCGTGGGGGCCGCCGTCGTCGGTGACGGGCATGGCCGAGTGGTGGGTGCGCTCCTTGAGGCACATGACNTCGGCCAGGGTCATGTCTGGCGTGAGGTTGGAGTCCGAGGTGACGACACCGGCCTTGTAGGCCTTGACCTCGCGCACCATGCGGGCCTCGTCCTCGGCGGTCTGGGAGCCGTAGATGAAGCTCATGCCGCCCTCCTGGGCCAGGGCGATGGCGAGGCGCGGGCCGGAGACCGACTGCATGATGGCCGAGACCATGGGGGTGTTGAGGGTGAGGGCCGGCTCCTCGCCACGGCGGAACTTGACCAGGGGCGTGGCAAGGCTCACGTTCCCGGGGACGCATTCAGAGGAGGAGTACCCGGGTACCAGGAGGTACTCGGAGAAGGTGTGCGACTCACCAGGGAAGNACGTTGCCATGGCAGCTCCTTTTTNCACAGGTGTCGGNCCCCNCACNACGGCGGTANCGCATGATGATAGCNCACCCGGCAGCCTTCGGAGCAGCNTCAGTCGGCCGTGACCTGGTCCACGGNCATGGNNNACTCGTGCTTGGTGGGCACCCACTCGACCTTCTTGAACAGGGCGATCACGGTGATGGGGATGTAGGTCATCATGAAGAACGGAAACGTGAGGACGTTGGCCCAGACGCGCCAGCGCTTGGTGGCGTGGATGTGCCTGCGCTCGGCCACGGTGGTGAGCAGGGCGAGCACGAAGAAGACCAGGTACATGGAGGCGAAGGTCATGACGAGGGAGCCCACGCACATGGCGATCTCGGACTGGGTGGCCAGGAAGCCGTGGCTGATGGAGCCCACCACGANGTAGGTGGCGTTGACCATGGCCGACAGGAGCGTGAGGATCATGCCCGGGGAGATGGTCATGAGCATGTC
This sequence comes from Olsenella sp. CU969, assembly GCF_905219715.1. NCBI lineage: Bacteria > Bacillati > Actinomycetota > Coriobacteriia > Coriobacteriales > Atopobiaceae > Olsenella > Olsenella sp. CU969. Next base: position 60,595 of record NZ_CAJMXC010000002.1, on the reverse strand, counting down.
GTAGCTCGAGAACCTGCCGAAGCCGATGCCACGGGCAAGGTCGCCACCGTAGGAGAAGAACACCTGGTAGAAACCCTTGGTCCACCGCATGCGCTGGATCCAGGACGCCTTGAGGNTCACGNGCTGCTCGTCGAAGAACTCGGCGGGGGCGTAGGCGATGCGGATGCCGTTGGCGGCGCAGAACGTGGAGAACTNGATGTCCTCGGTGAGGGTGTGGAAGGCCCAGCCGTGCATGGAGCGGATGATCTTGTTGGAGACCATCCAGCCCGAGCCCGAGATGGCGCAGCCGGTGCCGAGCATCATGCGCGCGTTGTTGAGGAAGCGCGCCTCGCGCAGGAACCAGATGCCGTAGGCGGAGCTGATCCAGGAGGAGTCGAAGTTCTTGGAGTTGCGGTAGCTCGTGGCGGCCAGGTATCCGAGGTCGACGACCTTGTTCATCTGTCTGACGTAGTCCTTGGACAGCAGGTTGTCGGCGTCGAAGATGATGAAGGCATCGTAGTAGTCGTCGCCCCTCTCGTTGAGCACGTTGTCGAAGCCCATGTCGAGCGCCCAGCTCTTGCCCTTGCGGGCGAGGTCGTTGCGCTCGTAGACGTAGGCGCCCNCCTCCCGGGCCCGCTCGGCNGTGNCGTCGGTGCAGGCGNCGGCNACCACGTANNCGTCNATGAGCTCGGCCGGGTAGTCCTGCTCCTTGATCCACCTCACGAGCTGGCCGATGACGACCTCCTCGTTGTGGGCGGCGNTCATGAAGGCGTAGCGGTGGTNCTTCTTGGCCTCGGGCAGCTCNACCTCGCCGCGGCGGAGCCCCACGAGGAAGTAGACGATCTGGTAGAAGAACGCCACGGTGANGAACAGGAAGATGATCGTGTTGAACACGACGATGGGCGTNANGCCGAGNCGGGTGAGCTCCACGGTGCTCCCTCTCTGTCAGGCTCGTGCTGGACCGAGCGCAGGCACGATGCGCTCCCCCGCCTCGGTGCGGCCCNTGGAGCGGTCGGCCAGGGCGTCGAGGACGCCAGCCAGGTCGGCCGGCAGCGTGTCTGCCAGGCACAGGGTCTCGCCGGTGCGGGGATGATCGAACTCTATATGCCACGAGTGGAGGAATTGTCTGTCGAGACCGAGGTTGCGCCTCGGGTCGCCGGCCCTGTAGACCGGGTCCCCCACCACGGGATGGTGGATGTGGGCCATGTGGACGCGGATCTGGTGCGTGCGGCCGGTGTAGAGGTGGCACTCGNGGAGCGAGTAGCCCTCGTCGCGGGGGCCGGCCTCGAACCGTTCGAGCGTGGTGAACGTGGTGATGGCCTCCCGCGACCCCGGGGCGTCCGNGGCGGCCATGCGCAGGCGGTCGCGGGTGGAGCGGGCGATGCCCACGTCCACGAGGCCGGTCTCAGGCGCCACGTAGCCCTGCACGANGGTGACGTAGCGGCGGTCAAGCGTGCGCATGCGGATGAGGTCCTGGAGCGCCCTCTGCGTGACGTCGTCCTTGGCCGCCACCATGAGGCCCGAGGTGTCCCGGTCGAGGCGGTGCACGATGCCGGGGCGGTCCTCACCCTGGAGCGTGCCGAGGTGCGCGTAGCCGCACCGGGCCACGAGGGCGTTGGCCAGGGTGTCGTCGGTGTGGCCGGGGCTCGGGTGGCACACGAGCCCCGCCTGCTTGGAGAGCACGAGCAGGTAATCGTCCTCGAAGCGGACGTCGAGGTCGATGGGGGCGGGGCGGAGGGGCCCCTCCCCCTCCGCCGGGACCTCCGGGATGGCGATCGTCACCTGGAGCATATCGCCCATGGACACGGGCTCGCTCTTGGAGCGGACAAAGACGCCGTTGACGGTCACGCGGCCGTCACCCACGAGCCTCGCGCAGGCGCTACGGCTCGGCATGCCGTCGAAGGACGCCAGGCAGGCGTCGATGCGCATGCCGTCACCGGCGTCGTCGACCATGAGGTTCACGATGCGGTCAGCCACGGCGGCCGCCCCCCTTGCCGCGCAGCCGGTCGGCCGCGGAGCGGCCTCCGGTCCCCTCGGTGTCACCGCGGGCCACGGAGCGGGCGGCGCGGCCGTCTTTGGCCTCGCCCTCGCGGGCCCGACGGGCGTCNCAGACGAGCGTGAGCACGATGCCGAGCCCCACGCCCGTGCAGACGAAGATGTCGGCCACGTTGAAGACGGCGAAGTCCACGAACGTGGTGGCGAAGAAATCGCAGACNCACCCGCGGGTCACGCGGTCTATGANGTTGCCCACGCCGCCGCCCATCACGAGGCCCGCGCACACCACGAGCGGCACCGGGACGTCGCGGGCGCGCCAGAGCGCCACGGCCACGGCGGCGCAGACCACGAGGCAGACGAGTACGAACACCCAGCCCGCCCCCTCGCCGATGGAGAAGGCGGCCCCGGTGTTGCGTACCAGGAGCAGGTCCATGACGCCCGGCACGAGCGTCATGGGCCTGCCCGGGACGAGATTGCCAAGGGCGAGGGCCTTGGTCCATTGGTCGAGGGCGACGCAGNCNGCCGCGACGGCCAGGGCGAGGCCCATGCGGGCGCTGCGGCCCATGGTCCTACGCATCGCCCTCCAAGGCGCAGACGGCCTCGTGGCAGCGGTCGCAGAGCCCGTCGTCCCCGAGCTCGCGCCAGTTCCAGCAGCGCGGGCACTTCTCGCCGCGGGCGGGCGCCACCGTCACGGCGAGCCCGTCGCCGCAGGAGAGCTCGACCTCGGAGCACACGAGGAACTCCGCGACGTCGCCGGCCATGGGCGCGAGGAGGTCGAGCGACGCCTGGGGCAGCGTGACGGACGCGCGCGTGGCCTGGGTGGTCTTCTCCGTGACCGCACCGGAGGCGAGGGCCTCCTCGTAGGCCTTCGTGTAGGCGTTGCGGACCTCGGTGAGCACGCGNTAGGCGGGCAGCAGGGCGTCGCGCTCGGCGGCGTCCATGGGCGCCTCGTACCAGGAGAGCAGCGCCGCGAACCCCTTGCCCTCCCGCATGGAGGCCGGCACGTAGGCCAGGACCTCGTCGCAGGTGTAGGCGAGGATGGGCTGGAGGTCGCGGAGCAGCATGGACAGGATCTGGTACCACGCGTTCTGCGCGCTGCGGCGGGCGACGGAGTCGGCAGCGTCGCAGTACATGCGGTCCTTGGTGGCGTTGAGGTAGCCGTTGGAGAGCTCGGTCACCACGTAGTCGTAGAGCAGGCGGTAGACCTGGTTGAAGCGGTACTCGCCGTAGGCCTCCTCCACCTGCGCGTGCACCTCGGACAGGCGGGCGAGTGCCAGCCGGTCGAGGGCGGTGAGCTCGGAGGTGGGCAGGCCGTCGGCGTCGAGGTCGAACTGGCCCTCGAGCTCGCCGAGCAGGAACCGGAAGGTGTTGCGGAACCGGCGGTAGGCGTCGGACACGCGGTCGAGGATCTCCTTGTCGNAGGCCATGTCGGATGTGGAGTCCACCGAGGCCACCCAGAGGCGCACGATGTCAGCGCCAAGGGTGTCGAAGATCTCGTTGGGGTCGACGGTGTTGCCGAGCGACTTGCTCATCTTGCGNCCCTGGTCGTCCAAGGTGAAGCCCAGGGTGAGCACACCCTTGAAAGGCGGGCACGAGTAGGCGCCCATGGAGGTGAGCAGGGAGCTCTGGACCCAGNCGCGGTGCTGGTCGGAGCCCTCGACGTAGAGGTCGGCCGGGAATGCGAGGCCCTCGCGATCCTTGAGGACGGCGGTGTGGGAGACGCCGGAGTCCCACCAGACGTCGAGGATGTCGCGGTCGGGCACGAGGTGGTGGCCGCCGCACTCGGGGCACACGTCGGCGTCGCCCAGGTAGGAGGACGGGTCGTCGGTGTACCATGCGTCGGACCCCTTCTCGTGGAACAGGGCGACAACGGCGTCNAGGGTGGCGTCGTTCATGACGGAGGCGCCGCAGTCGGCGCAGGTGAACGACGGGATGGGCACGCCCCACACGCGCTGGCGCGACAGGCACCAGTCGGGGCGGCCCTCCACCATGGCGCGGATGCGCTTGACGGAGGAGGCCGGGTACCAACGGACCTCGTTCTCGATGGCGTCGAGGGAGCGCCGGCGCAGGCCCGTGTCGTCCATGGAGACGAACCACTGGTCGGNGGCGCGGAAGATCACCGNGTTCTTGCAGCGCCAGCAGTGGGGGTAGCTGTGCTCGACGGTGCCGGCGTGCACGAGGGCGCCGCGGTCCTCGAGCCACCGCACGATCTTGGGGTTGGCCTCGGTGACCNCCATGCCGCTCCAGGGGCCGCCGGTGCCCCAGGTGTCGCCGGAGTAGAAGCGGCCGTCGTCGTCCACGGGCATGACCACGGGGATGCCGGCGGCCACGCCGGCGTAGAAGTCGTCGGCGCCGTGGCCCGGGGCGATGTGCACGATGCCGGTGCCGTCCTCGGTGCCCACGTAGTCGGCCGTGATGACGGGGCAGAGCACGTCGTCGAACACGGGCTGGTGGTAGCGCAGGCCGCTGAGCTCCTCGGCCGTGGCGCGCCAGGGCTCGCCGCCCACCTCCACGAGTCCCGGCTCCCAGCCGGCGACGGAGGCCACGCGGGGGGCGAGGTCCTCGAGCACGATGTAGGCGCGGCCGTCGTGGGCCAGGGCCACGTAGGTGGCCTCGGGCTTCATGGCGACGGCGGCGTTGGCGGGCAGCGTCCACGGGGTGGTGGTCCAGATCATGACCGAGACGGGCATGCCGGCGTCGGCCAGGCCCTCGGGGACGTCNTCCATGGCGTAGCCCACGTAGATGGACGGGCCGGTGACGTCGGNGTACTCGATCTCGGCCTCGGCGAGGGCCGTGTGGCAGTGGGTGCACCAGTGCACGGGCTTGCGGCCACGGTAGATGGCGCCGGTATCCCAGATGCGCTTGAAGACCTCGATGTCGGCGGCGTCGTGGTCGTTGGAGAGGGTGAGGTAGGGGTGCTCCCAGTCGCCGAGGACCCCCAGGCGGCGGAAGCCCTGGCACTGGAGGTCGATGTTCTCGACGGCGAACCGGCGGCAGAGGGAGCGGATCTCGGACGGGTCGGTGGCGTTGAAGCGCTCGGTGCCCAGGTGCTCCTCGACCTTGTGCTCGATGGGCTGGCCGTGGCAGTCCCAGCCGGGGNCGTAGGAGACTTCGCGACCGNNCATGATCTGGTAGCGGTTGATGAAGTCCTTCACCGTCTTGTTGAGGGCGTGGCCGAGGTGGATGGGGCCGTTTGCGTACGGNGGCCCGTCGTGCAGCACGAAGGGCTCGTTGCCGCGGTTCTGCTCGCACGCGAGGCCGTAGACGTCGGCCTCCTCCCATGCGGCGAGGCGTTTGGGCTCGGACGACGCGAGCCCGGCGCGCATGGGGAAGCCTGTCTTGGGAAGGTTGNTGGTCTTCTTGTAGCTGTTGGCCATGGGCCATCTCCAGACGTGGGGACGTGTGTGCACATGTGCAAGAGATAATACCANTNCGCAGGTTGGGTGGACCGCCGGCGGCCGTGCGCGGAGCCGTGCTACGGTTGACCCCGAAACGCCGGTCACCCTGAAGGAGGGCCATGGAACCCGTCGGCACCGAGGGGCGCTTCCTCGAGCTCCTGAGCGAGCAGTTCCCCACGCGTCAGTCGGTCTTCACNNAGATCNTCNACCTCGAGGCNATCCTCGGCCTCCCTCGCGGCACCGAGCACTTCATGAGCGACGTCCACGGCGAGTACGAGGCGTTCGAGCACATCCTCAACAACTGCTCGGGCGTCATCCGCGAGCGGGTGCGCGCCGAGTTCGGCGACGGGCTCTCCCAGGCCGAGCAGGACGACCTCTGCACCCTGATCTACTACCCCGAGGAGAAGCTCGCCAAGACCGAGTCCGACCTCGGGGGCATCGACCTCACCTGGTGGCGCGTCCACCTGCTGCGGCTCCTCCGGGTGGCCAAGCACTTCGCCTCGGCCTACACCCAGTCCAAGGTGCGCAAGTCCATGCCGGTGCCCTACGCCTACATCATCGACGAGCTCCTCCGCGACCAGGCCGGGCAGTCGGAGGACCGCTCCTGCTACCACGAGCGCATCGTGGACACCATCGTGGACACGGGGAGCGGCCCGGACTTCGTGGAGTCGCTCGCCGCCCTCATCAAGCGCCTGGCCGTGGACCGCCTCCACATCGTGGGCGACCTCTTCGACCGCGGGCCCCACGCCGACCGCATCTGCGACCGGCTCCTCGAGATGCCCTCCACCGACGTCCAGTGGGGCAACCACGACATCGTGTGGATGGGCGCGGCCGCGGGGTCGCTGGCCTGCCAGGCGGCCGTGGTGCGCAACAACCTGCGCTATGGGGCGCTCTCCATCCTCGAGAGCTCCTACGGCGTCTCCATGCGCGAGCTCGCCCTGTTCGCGGAGCGCACCTACCGCGACGGCGACGTGCTCTCCCCCATCGACAAGGCCATCTCGGTCATCCTCTTCAAGCTCGAGGGTCAGCTCATCCGCCGCAACCCGGACTTCGCTATGGACGACCGGCTCCTGCTGCCCCTCGTGGACGTCGAGGGGGACTGTGTGCACCTGCCGGGAGGGGACGCCCCGCTCGCCACCGTGGACTTNCCNACGCTCAACCCGGCCGACCCACTTGCGCTCACCGACGGCGAACGCGAGNTGATCGACGCCATGGCCGAGGCCTTCGCGGACTCCGAGCGCCNGCGACGCCNCGTTGCGTTTCTCTACGAGCGCGGCAGCCTCTACCGCATCTCCAACGACAACCTGCTCTTCCACGCCTGCGTCCCCATGACGGAGGGCGACGGGCTGTTTCGTACCGTGGAGCTCCGCGGGCGGCGCTTGGCCGGNCNCGACCTGTTCGACTGGCTGGACCGCGAGGCGCNCCAAGCCTGGATGGAGCCCGACCAGGGGAACCTCGACCTCATGTACTACCTCTGGTGCGGCCCCGCGTCGCCGCTCTCGGGCAGGGTCATGAAGACGTTCGAGCGCACCTTCGTCACNGACAAGGCGACGTGGGCGGAGCCCCGGGACCCCTACTGGGAGCTCACCGAGTCGCCCTCGGTGTGCAAGCAGGTGCTCCGGGAGTTCGGCGTGAGCCCCGAGCACGGACACATCGTCAACGGCCACACGCCGGTCAAGGCGAGCTCCGGCGAGAGCCCGGTGCGCTCCTGCGGCAAGNTCGTGGTCATCGANGGCGGCTTCTGCACCGCCTACCACAAGACCACGGGTATCGCCGGCTACACCCTCATCTCCGACTCCTCGGGCCTGCGCATCAAGGCGCACCGCGCCTTCACCTCCATCGGGGACGTGCTCGACCTCAACGCCGACATCATGAGCGACACCGACCGCTTCGAGACCTCCGATCGGCCCCTGCTCGTGGAGGACAGCGACACCGGCGCGAAGATCCGCCAGCGCATCGTGGAGCTGCGCAGGCTCTTGGACGCCTACAACTCCGGCGCCCTCAAGGAGCGGGCGACACGGGGCTAGGTCGCAGATCGTCGAACGGCGAGGGCCCCGGCGCGGACGGGAATCCGCACCGGGGCCCTCGCGGCATGCCGCGCCGGTGCCTAGGAGGCGTCGTCCTCCCTCTTGGGCAGGAAGTCGTTGTCGCGGGTGAAGATGGCCATGAACTCCTCGCCGGTGATGGTCTCCTNCACCTGGAGGTAGCGAGCCAGCTCGTGGAGCTTGAACTGGTTCTCGCGCAGGATCTTGAGGGCGTTTTGATGGGCCTCCTCGACAATGCGCATGACTTCGTCGTCGATCTCTTGCGCCGTCCCCTCCGAGCAGGTGAGGGCTGCGTCGCCGCCGAGATAGCGGTTCTGCACCTGGCCGAGGGCCACCATGCCGAAGCGGTCGCTCATGCCGTACTGGGTCACCATGTTGCGGGCGAGCTTCGTGGCGCGCTCGATGTCGTTGGAGGCGCCGGTAGTCACCTGCTTGAAGATGAGCTCCTCGGCCGAGCGGCCGCCGCACATGACGGCGATCTGCTCCATGGCCTCCTCCTTGGTGACCAGGTAGTGCTCGTCCTCCTCCACCTGCATGGTGTAGCCGAGGGCCCCCGAGGTGCGTGGCACGATGGTGATCTTGGAGACCGGGGCCTGGCCTTTCTGGGCGGCCGCCACCATGGCGTGGCCGATCTCGTGGTAGGCCACGATCTTTTTCTCCTTGTCGGAGAGAACCGTGGACTTGCGCTTCTCGCCGGCGATGACCACTTCCACGGACTCCTGGATGTCCTCCTGGGTCACGCGGCTGCGGCCCATGCGCACGGCGCGAAGGGCAGCCTCGTTGATGATGTTGGAGAGGTCGGCGCCAGAGGCGCCGGGGGTGGCGCGGGCGATGACATCGAGGTCGATGGACCCCTCCATCTTCACGTCGTCGGCGTGAAGGGCGAGGATGGCCTTGCGGCCGGCAAGGTCGGGCAGCNCCACCGGCACGCGGCGATCAAAACGACCNGGGCGCAGCAAGGCCGGATCGAGGGTGTCGGGGCGGTTGGTGGCGCCGATGACCACGATGCCCTTGTGGTTGTCGAAGCCGTCCATCTCGGTGAGCAGCTGGTTCAGGGTCTGCTCGCGCTCGTCGTTAGNGGACAGCCCGGCGTCGCGGCGCTTGCCCACGGTATCGATCTCGTCGATGAACACGATGCAGGGGGCCTTCTCGTTGGCTTGCTTGAAGAGATCTCGCACCTTGGCGGCACCGCGGCCCACGAACATCTCCACGAACNCGGAGCCCGAGATGGAGAAGAACGGCACCTTGGCCTCTCCGGCCACGGCCTTGGCCAGAAGCGTCTTGCCGGTGCCCGGAGGGNCCACGAGCAGGGCGCCGCGGGGAAGCTTGGCGCCGANGGCCTCGTAGCGCTGCGGCTTCTCGAGGAAGCTCACGAGCTCGGCCAAAGACTCCTTGGCCTCGTCCTGGCCGGCCACGTNCTTGAAAGTGNCGCCCNNCTCCTTCTCGGCGACGACCTNGGCGCCAGACTTGCCAAAGCCGCCAAGGCCTCCCCCGCCGAAGCTCATGGACGGGCCATCGTCGCCCATCGACTTTTTGAGCTGGCGGTTGAGGNANNNGCCGCCGAGGATGAGGAGCAAGATGGGCAGCCCGTAGATCATGAGGGCATAGAGCAGCATGTTGGAGGACTCGTCGGGAATCTCGGCGGCAAACTGCACGTTGTGGTCCTCAAGGCGCTTGACGAGCGTGGTGTCGTTGGGGAAGGCGTTGCAGCGGTAGGTCTGGGCGCCGTCGCCCTCTCCCGTGACGAAGAGGATGGAGTCGTTGTTGGTGTTGAGCTGAACCTTCTCAACCTTGTTGTCGTCGACCATGGATATGAAAGTGGAGTAGTCCACCTCTTTCACCGACTGGCCGACCACGTTGGGATACACCACGGAACGCAAGTCCACGACCACGACCACCGCGATGATGGCGTAGAGCATCATCGACTGCCGCTTCTTCTTGTTGTCCATGGGCACCTCCTCACTGGGTCGCAGGCGGGGCAGACCCCGCGGAACATACGTTTGGACATTCAAACATACGGGGCCCGCGGGGGCGGCGGCCCAGGGCGGGCAGACCAAAAGAACCACAAGCCCGTGCGAGCCTATCTGCGGCAGTACTGCCAGAAGAAGACGGCGCTCGCAGCCGCCACGTTCAAAGAGTCGATGCCGTGCGCCATGGGGATGCGCACCACACGATCGACAAGGGCCACGGTGGAGGGCGCCAGGCCGTCGCCCTCCGTGCCGAAGAGGAGCGCCGGCTGTTCGACAGCATCGGCTGCGGCCGANCCGAGCTCCAAGGCGTCGGCGGAAAGGGCGCAGGCCACNACGGTGAACCCGTGACCGTGANGGAGCTCGNCGCNCTCTTCGGGCCACGGGCCGGTGCGTGCCCACGGCACGGAGAAGACGCTTCCCATGGACACGCGCACGCAGCGCCTGGCCAAAGGGTCGGCGCACGTGGGCGTGAGGNGAACGGCGNCGCACNCCAACGCCGCAGCAGAGCGGAAGATGGCGCCTACATTGGTGGTGTCGGTCACCGCCTCCACCACGGCGCACGTCTTCGCCTGGGCAAGGACCTCGTCTGCCGGACGCGGGGCCGGGCGCTCCATGGCGCACAGGACGCCGCGATTGTGCGGGTAGCCCACGATGCGCGAGATCTCCTCGCGGTCGAGGACGAACACGGGAACATCGGGGCCGGCGGCCTNAATAAGCGCGGCCGCCTGACCGAGGCGACGGTCCTCGAGCAGAAAGGCCACAGGGCGGACGCAGGCCGCAAGCGCGCTTCGCACGACCTTGGCCGATTCGGCGATGAAGATGCCGTGCTCCGCCTCGACGGATCGACGCAGCTCGTGGTCGGTGAGGCCGCAGAACAAGGCGAGGCGCGGATCGTCGAGACCTGCCGTGCAGCGTATTTCCATCGTGACCTCAAAACTTCCACTAATGAACTTCCGCAGACGACCGCTGCGGCCTTGGGTTACCATACACCCTGTCTGACGATTCGCGGCGCGCAGGCGCCGACACCCATGGAAGCGAAGCAGCATGGCCAACCATCCCACGGGCGCGAAAGTGCCCAAACTGCCCAAAGGTGCCCGGATCGCCCTGATAGTCGCAGGAGCCGTCGCGGCCCTCTACCTTGTGGGGGTCGTGGTTTTCTCCAACGTCTTCATGCCCAACACGCGCATCCTCGGCCGCAACGTGTCGNTGCGCACCGCCGCCGACGTCCAGTCGGGCCTCACCGACNGCACCGACGCCTACACGCTCCATGTGACAGGCGAGAACCTCGACCTCACCATCAAGTCGTCAGAGGTCGGCCTCACGTTCGACGCCGCAGCCTATGTGCGCGACGCCATCTCTGAGACACACCCCTGGCTGTGGCCGGCTGAGGTCTTTCTCTCCCACGACCTCACCCATGCCCGGGGCTCCTCTTACGACCGAGACAAAGTGACCACCCTTGTGAACTCCGCTGTGGACGCCGCCAACGCCAAGGGCACCGACGCCGTGGACGCCACCATCGCCTATGACAGCGCCAGCACATCCTTCGTCGTGACCGAGGAGAAGGCCGGCACGAAAATCGATGGCCAGAAGGCGGTCGCCACCGTCGAAGGGGCCCTCGACACCCTGGAGCGCAGCGTGTCTTTGCCCGCCGACGACTACGTCCAGGCCAAGGTCACCAAANNCGCCCCCGAGCTCGCGAAGGCGGCCGAGGAGGCCAACTCGTTCCTCACGGCCAAGCTCTCCTTGAACCTCGACGGCAAGGACGCCGGCACCATCGACGCCTCCAAGATCATCGACTGGGTGACGCTGGACGGCAATCTCAAGGCCACGCTCAACGAGGACGCCATCAAGGAATGGGGCAGCGGAGAGCTCTCCCGCAGCCTCGACACCGTGGGCACGGAGCGCTCCTACACGCGGCCCGACGGCAAGGTCGTGACCGTGGTGGGAGGCACCTACGGGTGGAACGTGGACTCCGGCTCTCTTGCCGACCTCATCGTCGCCGGCGTGAAGGAGGGCAAGACCGCCACCATCGACATCCCCACCCATCAGACGGCGCAGGCCCTCCCCGACGCCTCGGGGCGCGACTGGGGTAACTCCTACGTGGACGTCGACCTTGCCGAGCAGCACGCCCGCTTCTATGACGCCAACGGCTCCCTGGCATGGGAGGCCGACATCGTGAGCGGCGACNCGTCCAAGAACTACCAGACCCCCACGGGCGTCTACTTCATCGACGACTACTTCAACAAGTCGAACCCAGAAAGCACCCTCATCGGCAAAAAGGACCCCGAGACCGGAAAGCCCGAGTACGAGACCCCTGTCTCCTACTGGATGCCGTTCGTAGGCAACTCCATCGGCCTCCATGACGCCAGCTGGCGCGGCTCCTTTGGCGGGTCCATCTACCAGAGCAACGGCAGCCACGGCTGCGTGAACCTCCCGCCCGACAAAGCCGCCGAGCTGTGCTCGCTCATCGACCGCGGTACGGTCGTGGCGGTCCACGGCTAAAACTTGGTTTGAAACGCGCACGGGTCGGCCCGCAGCCTTTCAAAATGGCTGCGGGCCGATTTTCTATGGCTCGAGCGACAGGTCGTTCACGGCTGCGGCCGCGTGGCCGAACCAGCGGTCGGTGACCTTCTCATTGGTGAACGTGCACTCCAAGCCGGAAGTGTCGGGCACCGTCCCATATGAGAGCGTCAAACGACGGCCCTCGCGTTCCCAGGGCCCCTTTCCCGCAGCCTCGACCAGCCGATAGCGAGACACCGGCACCTCTTCAACGACGATTGCGTCGATGGACGTGGGATTAAAGGGAGTGAGGTCGAACGTGGCCTGGGCGGCCACCCACCCGNCGCCCGCGTCTGCACGGTCGCCCTCGAACGAGGCCAGCCCGTAGAGGGTTGCAAGGTCCCCCTTGGCGCCGCGCACCGTCACCTTGAAGGGAAACGAGGGCATGCCATGGGCGACCAGCAGGTCTCGCGCCTTGACCCGCTTGACCACCACGAGCTCCTTGGGGGCGGACGCCACCTTTACCTTCACGGCGTTGGACTGCTTCTCAACGTTTTGCTGGGTCCTCGTGACCACGGTGGTGATCGCTCGGTTGACGACCGTTCCCGAGGCGTCGTTTTTAAGCGTGGCAGTGACCTGAAAGGTGAGTCCCAGCACTGCCTTCTGGGTGTCCACGGCCGTCGCGGTGACCCGGCTCCCGCTCACCGCAACCCTCCAGTTGTCGGAGACGTCCTTGTCGCCCTGGAAGACCCTCACTTTTGCCGTGGAGGGGTCGAAGCGGCTGTTGAGGTCGTCGACGAAGCGCACGACCTGGGGCTTGTTGCTCTCTACGACGTAGGGNAGCGNCTGCTCCACCTCGAACGTGACAGTCTGGCCCGGCAGCGCTGTGGCAAAGGCAGGGTCCGGGACCGGCTTGCCCGCCACCGCCGTCACCGACTTCACGGGGTNGTAGACCGGGTCGTCGGCGATGGGCGGGTAGCTTTCGGGATAGATGGAGCGAAACGCGGTGCTGCACTCTTCGCCCTGCCAGCGCAGCTGCGCCCGTCCGCCCTTCATAAAGGCCACGAAGTCGGTACGCGAGCCGTCGTCGCCCGCCCCGTCGACGGGGCGGAAAAGGCCCTTGGACAAATCGTCGCGGGAGAGCCGCGTGTTCTTCCCCACGTACACGTCATTGGCAAATCCCGAGACGAGCTCTATGGTCTCGCGGGAGAAGGGGCCGCCGGTCCACTGGTCGAGGTCGCGCAGCCAGAGGAGGACGCGTCCCTCGAAAGGCCTGCCCGTGTCGCTCAAAGTCACCTCGAGACGGTTGGCTATGGAGATGCCGATGCTCATCTTGGCGGAATCCCACGGCCGCCCCGCCACGGGAACGAGGGACCCGGCCTCCCAGTCGAGCGCGCTGCCCGACACGCCCGGCGTCCTCAGAAACGTCGGCAGTCCGCCGGCCATCTCAGGGCTTTTGTTGCTCCAGGTCACATCCATGGCCAGGGTCACGTCAAGAGAGCGGCCGTNCAAGGCGGTGCCCGCCTTGCGGTAGACGAGCCTGACAGCATCCTTCACGGTTTTGGGCGCGCTCTCAGGAGAATAGGATGTGTCGTCCACGTAATAGCGCACAGCACCGTCGGCCTCCTTTCTCGTCTTGACCGCAGGTGAGCAGCTCACCTCGTCGGGCAGCCTGCCGTCGAAACGGTTGAGGTAGGCCTCGGTCACCGGCACCTCGTTGTACGAGTCCACATAGGCGACCTCGTAGGCCATGGCAATGCCCGGCACAACGAACAGCNCCGCAAAGGCCGCCGTCGCTGCGAGAGCCCCCAGAGAAGCACAGCGCCTCATACGTCCCCCTTTCTAGGTCGCGCGCCAAGGACCGCCGCCGTGGCCAGCGCCGCAAAAGCAAGGAGCGAGGCGCCAACGGACGAAAGGCGGTCACCGGTACGGGCCATAGAGCCCACGCGCTCCTGGCCTGCCACGGCTTCTTCGGCCACCCCCTCCCCGGCCAGCTCGTCGGCGCAAAGAACCACGTCCACGGCTGCCTCGCGCAAGGCCGCGCCGTTGCCAGCCGACTCGTCCACANACAAGGAGAACNCGATGNCCACCTGCGCGCCAGGCGCCAATGTGCCAAGCTCCAACGGGCTGGAAACACCCTCGAACACCGCAGGTCCGTCGAACAGGAGCTCGCCGCTTTCCGCCGTGAGCGTGAGGCGCGCCTCCTCGAGCAAGACCTCGGACACGGCGTCTCCCGGCTCCGTCCACAGCGTCACGACAATGGGTGCCTCGCCGCCGTTCTCCAAAGACAGGCCGCCCTCCTGCCTGTCGCCGGGCACGGCACGCTCGAAGGCCTCCGTGAGCTGTGCCACGTCCGCAGCGAATCCCTCCGGGCCCCGGTAGATCGCTTCGGCATCGAGCGCCAGCACCGTACGGGGTCCGGCCAGCGCGCACACCAGAGTGCAGCCCGCAAGCGCGAGCGGTAGCCGCGTCCTCATGGGTCGCTCCTTTTTGCAACGCAGCGCTCCACGGCAACGTCTCCCCAGGGCGACGCAGACCCGAGCTCCGGTGACACGTGGTCTCGCTGTATGGCCTCCACCACGGTCGTGAACTCCGCCTTTCTACCGAGAGACGAGCCGTCTTTCCACGGGTCGTAAAGGTCCTCGGTCCACGTGACCGCCTCGCCCTCCTCGNGCGGCCGCTCAAGGTAGGCGTTGCCGTCGGCCGATNCGACGAACCCTTCGGGAACGGCTGCAGGCTCCAAGACCGCGTCCTTTCTTCCGCCGAGGCTCGCCACGGTGCGGACGCGCACCCAGCACGGCGCCCCCTCGTTTCGGATGTCCACGGCATGGGGCACGGCGGACTCGGCGACAATGCCAGTCCCCTCCTCAATGCGGTGGTCGTCGAGGCCGATGTCCACGGTATCGGTGGCCAGATGTGCCATGGCACGCCACAGCGACTGGCTCGACCCCAAGCCGACGGGCGCCTGAGCGACAAGGGCCGCCATGGCCAGCACTCCGAGACCCAGCGCAGGACGCCTTCCAAGCGTTTTCATGACTCCTCCTCTCCTCTCAGAGCGGCGAATGCCGCCTGGGCGTTTGGGAACCCACTCGATTGGACGCTCTCTACGTAGACGAGCACCTGAAGGTCGCGGGGCGCAGACGGGGCGTCGAGGTACAAGCCGCTCAACAGGGGCGGACTCACNTCGCCCGGGGCGATCGGGGCCCGGCATGTGCGGTAGCCGTCCGCGTCCGGTGCGCCCCAGCCGGAAGTGCCCCATGAGAACGAGCAGTCGACCTGCGAGGTGGACGGCACGGCCAAGGCACGCACATAGCAGGGCACATTCCCGGTGTTTCTCACCCGGACGTTCTTCTTGACCCATCCGTCGCGCTTGGGGTTGGGGTCAAAGTCCTCGACGATCTCCACCTTCTCCTCGCCCACGGAGAGGACATTGGGCACCTCCTGCGTTCGAGCGTTCAGAAAGGCCAGCGCAGGAGGTGCGGCAGTGCCCAGAAGCACCGCCAAACCCCAGGCCGCGGCCACCTTGNCGGCANGACGCGCACGCCTTTTCGCCCNGCAGCTCATGGCTCGACCGGATCCTCGGGGGCGTCGAGACCCTGGAGGGCCCCCCATGCCTCGGACGGCGACGAGAAGCCATGGGCCTGCACGCCGAAGCCCTTGACGCCGATGGAACAAGTGCCCGAGACGGACCCCTCCAACACGTCGGCCATGGTCACCTGGGTGAAGACGGGCGGCGTCTGGGCCCCTACGGCAACGGCGTCTTTAGCGAGGTAGGTGTGCACAGCGGCCGAGCCGTCCTCCGTGAGGAAAGCCGTTCCGTACTCCTCCCAGCCCTCGCCCAGCTCCCAGGAGAAGAGCTCGGCCGGGGCAGGGTCGCGCCTCCTGCCGTCCTCCCCCACCAGCGAGACCTCGTGCACCGGCACGCTCACCTGCGCCATGCACCACGAGTCGACACCCGCCTTGTTGGCCACGCGCGGGTCCTTGGCTACCACCTGCCCTGGGGCGAGGCTCTGGGCCGCATCGGGGACCCCGTCTCCGTCGCCGTCCTCAAGGTTCCACGCAGGCTCCTCCACGGCCACGTCGAGCCNCTCCGCANCGGAGACCACGTTGGTGACCGAGTCGGTGTCTGAGAAGAACGCCACCGCGCCCCCGACCACGACCGTTGCCGCCATCGATGCCGCGGCCACAGCCACCACAGCCTTCTTGGCCATCCTCTTGCGCCTCAACTTCCACAACGCCTGACTCCTTTTCATGACCCCTCCTTTTCTCCTAGCCCACAACGGGGCGTTTACCTCGACGTCTTTTGGGACGCCTTGGAATTGCGGCGCCCGGGAGCAAGCACAGGGCAGCGTCCAGGGCAACCAGCGCGCAGACGGCCTGGGCCCGATGCTCTGCAAGCGCNCACAAAGCCGCGCCTGCCGCAGGGACGCTCAACACCAGACGGCCGACAAGCGCCTCGGCGCGAACCGTCCCGGGGTCGGGCTCGTCGTTTCGGTCACCTTTGCAGACAAGCGAGCCGTCGCCGGACACGGACACGACGCGATGGACCACCACCGTCCCCGCCCTCTCGTAGGCGACGACCTCGCCCTCTACAGGCGCCCTGCCCCCGACAGGGGCACAGACTGCCAGGGACCCCACGGAANCGGAAGGCTCCATGGAGCCCGTGGCTATGGCATAGGCGCCCCACCCCAGCGCCTCGGCGCCCAAGGACACAAACACGACAGCGACCAAGACGACGATCTGGGCATTGATGATGAGAGAGCGAAACCTGCCCATGGGCACCTCCGAACCTGGGAACCGAAGCGGGCGCCGACCCTGGGATCGGCTGGGCCGGCAGTGGCGAAGCCGGGTTGCTAAAGAGAGGCAGCAATCGCGAGACAGCGGCGGCACAGAGCAAGAAGGCATGAATGTCTATCCTGCGTATATAAGGAAGTGATTTGTAAACGACAGCTANGCGANGTGGCAAACGNTTATCGCCACAAATACGCCGTTATCTAACAGGTGTTATAGAGCATGTGGAAGAGGATTGNCGGTAACTCCCCTCGTTTCCATGGCCCTCATTATGCACAGCATCTGAGCACAGTGTGCAGCAGGACCTCAAAATCCGCCCTTGAGCGGTGCGTATACATTTTCTCCATAAATATGCCTAAGCACAGAAAAAGGCCTCCCTTCCCAAAGGAAAGGAGGCCTTGCGCAAGCGGTGAGACGGGCCTGTCAGCGGCGTCTGCCCCTCTTTTGCTGGGGCATCTGGGCCATCTGGCCCATCATGCGCTTCATGGCCTTGGGGCTCATGTCGCCCGAGCTCGCCATGGCGCGGATGCGCCCCATCATGCGGTTCATCTCTCCCCACTGCTTGAGGAGGGCGTTGACCTCCTGCACGGTGCGGCCCGATCCCTTGGCGATGCGCGAGCGCCGCATNCCGTTGATGATCTTGGGGCAGGCGCGCTCCTCGGGCGTCATGGAGCGGATCATGGCCTCGATGCGGGTGAGCGAGCTGTCGTCCACGGCGTCGCCGCCCATCTGGCCGAGCATCCGCTCGCCGCCGGGCAGCATGGAGATGATCTTCTGGACTCCGCCCATCTTCCGGATGGACTGCAGCTGGTGGAGCATGTCGTCCATGGTGAGGCCTTCGCGCAGCATCTTCTCGGCGCGAGCAACCTGCTCCTCGTCGGCGGCCTGCTGGGCGGCGTCGATGATGCCGTAGAGGTCGCCCATACCGAGGATGCGCTTGGCCATGCGGTCGGGATGGAAGACCTCGAGGGAGTCGGGCTTCTCACCCATGGAGACGAACTTGATGGGCTTGCCCGTGACCTGCCGCACCGAGAGCGCACCGCCGCCGCGGGCGTCGCCGTCGAGCTTGGACATGATGACGCCGTCGAAGTCCGTGCGCTCGGCGAACTCGGAGACGACGTTGACGATGTCCTGGCCGGTCATGGCGTCGACCACCATGAGCACCTGGTCCGGGCGGACGGCTGCCTTGATNTCCACGGCCTCNTGCATCATGGCCTCGTCGATCTGGAGACGTCCGGCGGTGTCGACGATGACGACGTCGCGCAGCGTGTCCACGGCCTCCTGGACGGCGCCGCGGGCGATGTCCACGGGGTGCGCGCCGTCGCCGCGGTACACGGGCACGCCGAGCTCGCCGCCGAGGGTGGCGAGCTGGTCGGCGGCCGCGGGGCGATAGACGTCGCAGGCCGCGAGCAGCGGGCTCTTGCCCTGCCTCTTGAGCAGGTGGGCGAGCTTGGCGGCCGCCGTGGTCTTGCCGGAGCCCTGGAGGCCCACGAGCATGATCACGTTCGGGATGCGGTTCTGGGCGAGTACGAGCTTGGACTCCGTGGAGCCGAGGAGCTCGGTGAGCTCGTCGAGCACGATCTTGACGACGTTCTGGGAGGGCGTGAGCGAGTCGAGCACCTCGCTCGTCATGCAGCGCTCCTTGCAGGCGGCCACGAAACGCTTGACGACCTTGAAGTTGACGTCGGCCTCGAGGAGGGCGAGGCGGATCTCGCGCATGGCGACGTTGATGTCATCCTCCGTGAGGCGCCCCTTGNCGCGGAGCTTGTCNAAGGTGTCCTGGAGTCGGTCGGACAGGCTGTTGAACATGGGACCCCTATTCCTCGCCCACCAGGGCGCGACAGAAGGCCTGGGCGTCGAAGCGCTGGAAGTCCTCGATGGACTCGCCCACGCCGATGCGCAGGATCGGGAGCTGCAGGGTGTGGCTGATGGCGACCGCGATGCCGCCCTTGGCGGTGCNGTCGAGCTTGATGACGATGANGCCGTCGAGGTCGAGGGCGTCATCNAANTCCTTGGCCTGGGACAGGCCGTTCTGACCCGTGGTGGCGTCGATGACGAGCACGACGGAGACGGGCATCGGGGAGCGCCTGCGCGTGACCGAGACCACCTTGGCGAGCTCGCGCATGAGGTCGCTGGAGGTGTGGAGGCGCCCGGCCGTGTCGATGAGCACGAGCTCGGAGCCGTCGCGCTCGGCCGCCTCGAGGACGTCGTAGCACACGGAGGCCGGGTCGGCGCCGCGGTCGCGGGTGACCAGGCGCACGCCGGCGCGCTCGGCCCAGACGTCGAGCTGCTCGATGGCCGCGGCGCGGAATGTGTCCGCCCCGCCGATGACCACGGGGATGGAGCGCTCGCGGGCGTCGTTGGCGAGCTTGCCCACCGTGGTGGTCTTGCCGGCGCCGTTGATGCCCACGAAGAGCNCGCAGCTGGGCAGGTCGTCGAACGGGTCGCGCCCCACGGGGCAGAACTCCGCGGCGAGGCGCTCGGAGAGGGCGCGCCTCAGCTGGCGGTCGGTCCGGAGGTTCTCGCGGGCGGCCTGCTCGCGGAGGTCGTCGGTGACGTTCATGGCCACCTCGGCGCCGAGGTCGCCCATGACGAGGGTGTCCTCGAGGTCCTCCCAGAAGTCCTCGTCGACCTCGCCGCCGAAGTAGAAGATCTCGTTGAGGGCCTCGCGGGAGCGGCTCAGCCCCTTCTTGAGCCTGTCGGCGAATCCCATCAGGCATCCACCACCCTTCCTGTCTGTTGGTCGAGCCTCTGGGAGACGACGCTGCTCACNCCCTCGGCCTGCATGGAGACCCCGTACAAGACGTCCGCCTGCTCCATCGTACGCCGTTGGTGCGAGATGACGATGAGCTGGGTGGTCTCCTTCAGATGCTCGATGGCGCCGAGGAGCTTGTCGAGGTTGGAGTCGTCGAGGGCGGCCTCCACCTCGTCGAAGACGTAGAACGGCACCGTCCGGGTCTTGTAGACGGCGAAGAGCAGGGCGAGGGCCGTCAGCGACTTCTCGCCGCCGCTCATGAGCGCCAGCTTGGGTANNCGCTTGCCCTTGGGCTGGGCGGCGATCTCGATGCCGGTCTCGGCCGGGTGGTCGGGGTCGTCCATGACGAGGGTGGCGCTGCCCCCGGGGAAGAGCATGGAGAAGATCTCCTGGAAGTTGGCGTTCACCGTCCCGTAGGTCTCCACGAACGCGCGGCGCATCTTGCGGTCGATGGCGGCGTTGATCTTGTCGATGGCACCCTTGGCGTGCTCGAGGTCGGCGAGCTGGGACGCGATGAAGTCGGCGCGCTCCTTGAGCTCGGTGTACTCCTCCATGGCCACCTGGTTGACGGGACCGAGGTTCCTGATGGAGGCGACGAGCGAGGCGAGCTCCGCCTCGCTCGCGGCGCGATCCTCGGGCGCCGGGAGCTCGAGGGCCTCCTCGAGGGGGACGGCGGAGCACTCGCGCACGGCGTTCACGGCGTTCTCCACCTGCACCTCGAGGCGACCGGCCTCGACGTCGAGCTCGGCCTGGCGGGCCTTGGCGCCGTCGAGCGCCGCGGAGGCCTCCTCGGAGGCGGCCTTTGCGTCGCCGATGGTCTTCTTGAGCGACTCGCTGTCAGCCTCGGCGAGGGAGGCGCGGTCGCGCAGGCGGCCCGCCCAGGCGCGGGCGGCCTCGAGGATGCCCTCGTAGCGCTCGTGGAGCGGGTCGATGCGCAAGCGCAGCACCTCGAGGGAGCGCGTGCCCTCCACGGCGCTCTGACGGCGCGCCGCCAGCGACTCCATGGACCTCTCGAGGGAGTCGACGCGCTCGGTGAGGTGGCGGCGGCGCTCGGTGAGGGTGGCGAGCTCCACCGCCGAGGAGCTCGCAGCCTCCTTGGCCTCGGAGGCCTCCGAGGCGGCCCGCTCGCGGTCCTTGGCGCAGGCCTCCACGGCGGCGGTGGCTTCCTCGATGGCCGCGGCGCTCCGGGCGACGGTGGCCTCGAGCTCCTTCAGGCGGGGCGCCTCGGCGCGTGCCTTCTCCCCCGCCTTCTCGCGGCGCGCGGCCACGGAGGCGCGCTCCGCCTCGGAACGGGAGAGCTGGGCCTCGAGGCGCGAGGCCTCGCGGGTGAGGGAGTCGGACTCGGAGCGGAGCGACGAGGCGCGGTCGCGGGCCTCGTCCTGCGCCCGGCGGGCGGCGTCGAGGGCGGCCTTGGCCTCCTGGGCGCTCGCCCGGGCCGCGGACACGGCCTCCTCGAGGCCGCCCATGGCCGCCTCGAGGGAGCGGATCTCGTCGTTTCGCTCGATGACGCCGGAGCCGGACGGGTCGGCGAGGCCCACCGTGACGCGGCCCTCGCGGTCGACCACCACGAGGTCCCGGGTGCAGAAGACGCACTGCGGCCAGGCGCCGTGGGCCTCCACGGCCTCCCGGGCGCCGGACACCACGCGCACGGGCGCGAGGAGGGCGAGCTCGGCCGCCGGGCAGTCGGGGTCGGCCTCCCGCAGGAGCGCGANGAGGGACTCCCCGGGGGCGCCCGGCACCGGGTCGGGCACCGCGGGGTCGAGCGGCACGAGGGTCACGGCGCCGGTCCCGGCCGTGGCCGCGGCGGTCTCGGCCACGGCGGCGATGTCGCCGGAGGGGGCCACCACGAGCGCCTCCATGGCGTCGGACAGCAGGCACTCCACGAGCGGCGCGAGGTCGCCCGGGGCCGCGAGGCGGGCGGAGAGCGTGCCCTCGGCGAGGGAGCCGCCCGCCCGCTCGGCAACGCCGCGCGACCGCGGGTTGCCCTTGGCGGAGGCGGCGACCTTGCGCAGCGCCTCCAGGCGCGCCCTGCGCTCCGTGAGACGGGAGCGGGCGGAGTCCTCGGCCTTGCGGCACTCGCCGAGGGCCTTGGACGCCCTCGAGATGGCGGAAGCCGCGGCGTCGAGGTCGCGGCGCGCCGCGTCGGCGGCCTTCTGGGTCTCGGCAGCCTTGGCCCGGGCTGCGGCGAGGGCGGCGCGGCCGGCCTCGACGTNCTCGTCGAGCTGGTCTAGGCGCGTCTGGAACAGACCGTCCTCCACCTCGGCATTGGCGNGACGCTCCTTGATCCGGGCTCGCTCGAGCACGGCGGAGTCGTTCTCGCGCTGGGCTGAGCGCAGGGCGAGCTGGGCGTCGGCGGCGCGCTCCTCGGCCACCGCGAGCGTGCGGGCGCACCCGTCGGCGCGCTCCTGGAGCACGGTGCTCTCGGAGGAGACCACGCGCTGCCGAGCGGCGACGCCGTCGAGCTCCGCGGCGGCGGCGTCGAGCTCGGCCCGGGCCGACGATGCCTGGTGGTCGATGGATGAGAGGGCCATGCGGGTGTCCGAGAGCTTGGCCACCATGTTGCGGCCCTTCTCCTCGAGGAGACGCATGTCGCTCTCGATGCGGCCGAGCTGGTCCTGCACCCGGCGGCGCTGCTCGCCAAGGTCGCCCACGAACAGGCCCTTCTGCTCGAGGAGGCTCTGGAGCTTCTCGAGCTCGGCCGAGCGCTCGCCGGCGCGGTAGCGGCAGATCTCGACGTCGGCCTCGGCCTCGCGACGGCGGGCNGCCACGGCGTCCCAGCGCTCCTTGAGCTGCCGGAGGTCGTCCACGGCCAGCTGGGTCTCGAGGGTCTGGCGGCGCCCGTCGAGATCGGCGAAGCGCTGCGCCTTGTCCACCTGGCGCTCGAGGGGCTTCAGGCGGCGGCGGATCTCGCGGTCGATGTCCCGGGCACGACGCACGTTCTCCTCCATGGCCTTGAGCCTGCGCATGGAGCGCTCCTTGCGACGCCGGTGCTTGGAGATGCCGGCGGCCTCCTCGATGAGGGAGCGGCGTTCCTCGGGGCGGCTGGAGAGGATGGCGTCGAGCTTGCCCTGGCTGATGATGGAGTGGGTNTCCTTGCCCAGGCCGGAGTCGTGGAGGATGTCCTGGATGTCGCGCAGGCGGGCCGGGGCCGCGTTGACGAGGTACTCGCTCTCACCCGAGCGATACATGCGCCGAGTGACGGCGACCTCGTCGAAGTCCACCGGGAGGCGGTGGTCGGAGTTGTCGAGCACGAGCGTGACCTCGGCCACGCTCACGGGCCCGCGGGCGGAGGAACCCGAGAAGATGACGTCCTCCATGGCCTGGCCGCGGAGCTGCTTGGCACTCTGCTCTCCGAGGACCCAGAGNATGGCGTCGCTCACGTTGGACTTGCCGCTGCCGTTGGGACCCACCACGACGGTGAGGCCCGGGTCGAAGACCCTGTGGGTGCGGTCGGCGAAGGACTTGAAGCCCTTGAGCGTGAGCGATCTCAGGTACACGGCTACGACTGCCCGTCTACGTCGGAGGCCAGCACCGACGAGTGCACCTGGCCCTCGCCGGTGCCGTCGGTGAGCCTCAGGATTGCGTGGTGTGCGGCCTCGGCCTCGGCCGCCTTCTTGGTGGGGCCCTTGCCACGGCCCACGCGGACGCCCTGGACGATGGCAACGGCGGTGTAGGTGGGGGCGTGGGCCGGGCCCTCCTCGGCCACGACCTTGTACTCGGGCCCGCAGTGCAGGTCGCGCTGGGTGAGTTCCTGGAGCCGCGACTTGGGGCTCACGGGGCGGAGCGCCTTGTGGGAGTCCACGTGGGGGNCCAGCGTGTCGAGGACGAAGCGGCGCGCCTCGCCGAGCCCGGCATCGAGGTAGAGGGCGCCGACGAGCGACTCGTAGACGTTCTCGAGGGCGGAGTGCATACCCCGGAGCTGGGTCTTCTCCTCGGACGCGCCGAAGACGATACACTCCCCCACGCCGAGGTCGGCGGCCACCCGGGNCAGGGTGTCGCCCGACACGAGCGTCACCTTGAGGCGGGAGAGCTCGCCCTCGTCCATGCCCGGGAAGCGGCGGAAGAGGTCGAGGGCCACGATGGCCCCGAGGATGGAGTCGCCCAGGAACTCGAGGCGCTCGTAGGAGTCCNACACCGGGCCGCCCTCCACGGCGGAGGGGTGGCAGAGCGCCGACTCCACGAGCCGGCGGTCGGCGAACCGGTGGCCCAGTATCCGCTCGGCTTGGGCGACCTTGCTGGGGGGAACCTCGACCATGGTGCGGCTCAGAGGTTCTGGGAGAGCAGGTCGACGGCGTCGCCGATGCTCTTGATGGAGGTGAGCNGGTCGTCGTCGATGGCGGTGTCGAAGTCCTCCTCGAGGGCGGTCACCAGCTCGATGAGGTCGATGGAGTCGGCGGAGAGNGACTCGAAGGTGGTCTCGGGGGTGAGGTCCTCGGCGTCGACGTTCATGGTCTCGGCCACGGTCTCGGCGACCTTGTCGAAGAGCTCGTTGCGGTCCATAGCTTCCATGCCTTTCCGGTCGCGCGCCCGCGCGGGCGCAGGTCTCTGACAGTGTAGTGGAGCGGGGCTCACGCGTCCGCCCGCAGGCTCGCCGCGATGCGACCGCACAGGTCCTCCCGGACCGTGCGCAGGGCGGCGAGGGTGCCGTTCATGACGGCCTCGGGGCTCGTGTGGCCGTGGCCCACGAGGACGGGGGCCTTGAGCCCGAGGAGGCAGGCGCCGCCGTGGACGTCGCCCGAGAGGTCGGCGGCGATGGCGGAGAAGGCGGGCTTCACGAGGAGGGCACCCAGCGCGGAGCGGGGCGAGGACGCCGCGGCCNCCTTGAGCCGGGNCGCCATGAACTTGGCCGTGCCCTCCATGGCCTTGAGCGCGATGTTGCCGGCGAANCCGCAGGAGACGATGACGTCGTGGGACCCCAGCAGGATGTCGGAGCCCTCGCAGTTGCCGGCGAAGTCGACGAGCCCGGCGTCGGCGGCCTCCTCGAGGGCCCCGTGGAACGCGAGGGCCTGGGAGCTGCCCTTGGTCTCCTCGGTGCCGTTGGAGAGCAGCGCCACCGTCGGGTGCCCCGCCCCGGCCTCCACCTCGGCGAGGACGGCGCCCATCTGCGCGAACTGCACGACCATCTCGGGGCGGCAGTCGGCGTTGGCGCCGAGGTCGCAGAAGACGGTCTGATGGCCGTCGAGGCCCGGGAGCACCGCGGCGAGCGCCGGGCGCGACACGCCCTTGACCCTGCCCACGGTGACGGTGGCGGCGGCGAGCACGGCGCCCGTGGACCCCGCGGAGAAGAAGGCCTGGGCGTCGCCCTCGCGGACGGCGCGGCAGCCCCGCACGATGGAGGAGTCGCGCTTGGCGCGCACGGCCGTGGCAGGGTGCTCGCCCATGGCGATGACCTCGGTGGTGACGAGCGGGACGGCGCGGCCGCGGGAGGCGCAGAAGGGTTCCACGACCGAGGCGTCGCCGGCCACCAGCACGGTGAGGTCGCGGTCGGCCCCGAGGGCGAGGTCGATGCCGGAGAGCACGACGTCCGGGGTGAGGTCGCCGCCCATGGCGTCTACGCAGACAATGTTCATTGGCACTCCTTGAGGGTCCGCGGGGCCATCGGCCCCGCCCGCCTGTCAATACTACCCGTGATGGGCGCCCGTCANGGAAAAGGCCGCCCNGGAAGGCGGCCTCGANCCCAGGATGAGCAGCGGGGGCGACTAGTCGACGGCGATGACCTGACGGTCGCGGTAGTAGCCGCAGTTGGGGCAGACGCGGTGCGGGAGCTTCACGGCACCGCAGTGGGAGCACGTGCAGCGCGCGGGCATCGCGAGCTTGCTGTTGGCCGAACGGCGGGAGTGCGTGGCCCCGCGGCCCTTCTTCTGCTTGGGTACTGCCATGATGAACCTCTTCCGATCTGTCTATCGCTCCACCGGGGTGGGCAACGTCCACAAACACACAGCTGATAATACTAGCACGGGAGCGGGGGTTGTAAACACCCGCGGCGGCCGGGGCCTCCCATGCACGGTATGTTCACGTATCCCCTAGGACTCGTCGCCCTCGGCGGCGTCCATGGCCTCGGCCCAGGCCTCCGCGGCCGCCTCGTCGGCTGCGTCCTGGGCGGCGCGCTCCTCCACCTCGCCCTCGGCGACGTCTCGCTTGAGCTGTGCGAGCACCGAGAAGGGGTTGGTGGGGTCGATGTCGTCCCCGTGGGCCTCGGCGCAGCCGCAGTCGCCCTCGTTGAGGCTGGCGCCGCAGTCCGGGCAGAGGCCCTTGCAGTCCTCGCGGCAGAGCACCACGAACGGGGTCTCCATGATGACGGCGGCGTTGACGGGCCCGGCGAGGTCGACGGTGCCGTTCTCCCGGTCCACCAGCGAGAAGTCGACGTCGTCCTCGTCGTCGGACTGCTCGGAGGCGTCCGGCAGCTCGAAGAGGAAGTACTCGTCGACCTCGGAGGCGATGGAGATGCGCGCCTCGTCGAGGCAGCGGTCGCACGTTCCGAGGACGTCGGCCTNCACGATGCCCGTGGCGAGGATGCCGTCGCCGGTGTTGGTGAGCACGATGTCGTAGTCGATGCCGTCGGGCACCGAGAAGTCGTGGTCGCCGAGGCCGTAGCCGTGGACGTCCACGTGGCCGGAGACCGGCCAGGGGTCGCCNGGCAGCGCGAGGTGGTCGNCGATGTGGACGATGATGGGCTTGATGTCCATGGACGCCGCTCCCCTACCAGTTCTGCTGGCCCGAGCGGCCGCCGGCCTTGTCGGTGAGCGTCTGGCGGCAGCGGGTCACCTGGACGACGATGGACTTGAGGTTGTCCTCGAGGTGCTCGAGGATCTCCTCGACGTACTCCTCGGCGTTGTAGCGGGTGTCGCGCTCGTACTGCTGCNCGGCGTCGCGGATGTCGTCCGCCTTCTGCTGGGCGAGGCGCACGANCTCCTGGTNGCCCGCGAGGATCATGGCCTGCTGCTGGGCATCGGCGATGATGGAGTCGGCCTGCTGCTGCGCGTGGGCGAGGATCTCGTCCTGCTCCTTGAGGATGCGCCGCGCGGTGGCGAACTCCTCGGGGAAGGTGTCCTTGATGTCGTCNATGATCTGNTAGATCTCCTCGCTGTCGACGATCTTCTTCTGGCCGCCTCCACCGAAGGTGGGCTTGGCCTGGCTCACGATGTCCTCGAGCTCCGCCACGAGGTTCTCGAGCTCCTCACCCGGCTGCATATGGGCTCCTTTCAAGGTGATGGCACGAGCATCGCCTTCGGGCGACGCATACTCGTTAATCCTAACACGGGCCGCACGCAGTGCCCGCAATTCAGAGAATCCCGACGTCCCCGCCCGAAAAGCGCCGTTTGAGGCGCCGCNCCACGCACGGCGNCANGAGCAGNGAGACGTCGCCGCCGAGGGCCGCGATCTCGCGCACGATGGAGCTCGACACGTAGCCGTACNCAGGGTTNCTCATGACGTAGATCGNCTCGAGGTCGGGGCTCATGCGAACGTTGAGGTCGGCNTGGGCGAGCNCGTACTCGAAGTCTGTGGTGGCCCGGAGGCCCTTCACCACGGCCCCGGCGCCGATCCTCCGGCAGAAGTCGACGAGCAGGCCGTCCATGGCCATGACCCGCACGTCGCCGATGCCGAGCTCTCCCACGGCCTCGCGCACCATGGCGACGCGCTCGTCGAGCGTGAAGGCCCGCGCGCTCCCGCGCTTGTCCCGGGAGACGGCCACGGCCACAGTCACCTCCGGGGCGATGCGGGTGGCCCGCCGTATGACGTCGAGATGGCCGTAGGTGACCGGGTCGAACGTGCCTGGCACCACCACGTGGTCTATGGGACCGGCCTCATCGGGCATCGGGGCCCTCCTCTCCCGTGCGGCTCTCCAGCAGTGTCACGACGCTCCCGCCGTGGGGGCGTTCCCTGAGGGGCTCGAGGCCGTCGGCCTCGAGCGGCGCGGCGTCGGCGGCCCGCTCGTGGACCACGAGGCACCCCGGGGCCAGGAGCCCCCGCCCGCGGAGCGCGTCGAGGAGCGACGCCGAGAGGCCCGGGTCCAGGCGGTAGGGCGGGTCGAGCAGGACGATGTCGAACGGCCGGTCGCCCAGCCGCCCCGCACGGGCGCAGGCGACCGCATCACCAGGCACGCACCTCGCGCACCCGTCGGCACCGAGGGACCGCACGTTGCCCCGGGCGCAGGCGAGGGCGCGGCGGTCGCGGTCGACGAGCACGCACCCCTCTGCGCCGCGGCTCACGAGCTCGAGGCCCAGGGCCCCGGAGCCGCAGAAGGCGTCGAGAACCCACGCGCCGCCGAGGTCGAGCCCGCGGGCCGACGCGACCATGGAGGCCACAGCCTCCCGCATGCGGTCGGTCGACGGGCGGGTGCCCGAGCCCTCGGGGGCCTTGAGGGGCCTCCCCCTCCACTGTCCGCCTACGACCCTCATGCCCCTCCCCCGTCCTTGAAGTACAGCGTGAACCGCTNCTCGACCTCGTGGGCCAGGGGGCTGAGCCCCGGGACCGAGAGNTCGGNCGACGCCTCGAGCAGGGCGAGGGCGTCGCCGTGGGCCGCCTCGACGAGGTNGCCGTCCTCGGCGAGGTCCACGAGGGCCAGCGTCGCGGCCCCCGACTGACGGTATCCCAACACGTCGCCCTCATGCCGCAGCCTGAGGTCGAGCTCGGCGAGCTCCAACCCGTCGGCGCTCCGCTCGANGGCCGCCANGCGCTTGCGGGNCGGCGTGCCCCTCTTGGACGACGTCTNGAGGAAGACCCTGCCCGCCACGGCGCCGCGCCCCACGCGCCCACGGAGCTGGTGGAGCGTCGCGAGCCCGAAGCGGTCGGCGTCGTAGACGAGCATCGCGCAGGCGTTGGGGACGTCCACGCCGACCTCGATGACGGTGGTGGACACGAGCACGTCCACGGCGCCGTCGCGGAACGCGGCCATGGCGGCGTCCTTCTCGGCGGGCGCCATGCGCCCGTGGATCAGGCCCACGGAGAGGTCGGGGAACACGCTGCGGGAGAGCTCCTCGAAGGCCGCCCGGGCGCTCTTGAGGGTGCGGTCGGAACCCTCGGGCACGTCGTCGAGCTCCGATCCGTCGTCGGCGTCGTCCACGAGGGGGCAGACCACGTAGGCCTGATGCCCGGCGGCGACCTCCTCCCGGATGGCCCCGAAGGCGATGTCGNGCGACTCGNGGGGCACCACCGTCGTGGTGGTGCCGGCCCCCGGGTGCGGCCGCTCGCGGATGGATGAGACGCAGACGTCGCCGTACACGGAGAGGGCGAGCGTGCGAGGGATGGGCGTGGCCGTCATCGTGAGGACGTCGGCCGCCTCGCCCTTGCCCTTGAGGCCCGTGCGCTGGTTGACGCCGAAGCGGTGCTGCTCGTCCACCACGGCGAGGGAGAGGTCGCGGAACCGCACGTCCTCGGAGAGGACCGCCGTGGTGCCGAACAGGACGGCGACCTCCCCGGACGCCACCCCCTCCGGCACCGAGGCGNNCTCGTCGGCCGGCGTGGAGCCCGTGAGCAGGCGCCACGTCACGCCGGCCGCGTCGAGCACGGGGCCCGTCTTCTCGGCGTACTGGCGGGCCAGCACGGAGGTGGGCGCCATGACGGCGCACTGGGTGCCGNAGTCGGCGCAGGNGGCCATGGCCACGGCCGCCACGGCGGTCTTGCCCGTGCCGACGTCGCCGAGGAGCAGACGGTTCATGGGCCGGGGCGACGCCATGTCGGCGAGGATGTCGTCGACGGCCGCCCGCTGCTCGCCGGTGAGGTCGAACGGCAGGGCGTCGAGGAGGGCCGCCACGTGGGGACGGTCGACGGTGTGGGAGAAGCCNGGTCGGCCGGCCCCCTCCAGCGCGTGGCGAGCCCGGAGCACGAGCTGGAGGCAGAGGAGCTCGTCGTAGGCGAGGCGCCGNCGAGCGCGCTCGGNCTCGTCGAGGGAGGACGGGAAGTGCGCGGCGCGCACGGCAGCCCCCCAGCCCATAAGGCCCCGCGCCGCGACGAGGGACGCCGGGAGGAAATCGCAGACGTCGGAGAAGTCGGCCACCGCGCAGCTCGCGATGCGCCGCATCCACGCGGGGGTGAGCCCCTCGCTCACCGGGTGCACCGGCACGACACGCGAGTAGCCGCCCGTCTCGTTNGGGCCCAGCACCTCGTGGAACGGCGAGGCCATCTGCTTGAAGCCGTAGGCGAAGGTCACCTTCCCGGAGAGGGCGACGGTATCGCCTACCGAGAAGGCGTCCTTGAGCCACGGCTGCNTGAAGAACGACGCACGGATGANGCCCGTGTCGTCCACGACGAAGACCTNGACGATGGGCAGCCGGGGCCGGGGGCGCTTGAGCTCGACGCGGTCGATGCGCCCCACGACGGTGGCCTCCTGGCCGACGTCGGCGTGGGCGATGGGGACCACATGGGAGAAGTCGAGGTAGCGGCGGGGCCGGTGGAGGAAGAGGTCGCGNNCGGTGCGCACGCCCATGNGCTCGAGGGCGGCGAGACGCTGTCCCGAGACATGACGAAGCNGCGACACGCGGTCGTCCAGCGCGCAGGTGCGCGTCAGACGGCCGGATGTCGCGGGAACGACGATGGTCCCTGGCTCTGCCATGGGCCTCCCTNGGGACTACTCGATGGAGAAGATCACGGGGTAAAGGGGCTGGCCGCCGCGGTGCGGGTCGACCTCGAGGTCGGGCATGGCCTCCTCGATGGCGTCGCAGAGGGCCTGGAAGGCCTCATCGTCGAGCTCGTCGCCGGCGAGGATGGTGAGGGTGTCGCCCTCCTCCTCGGTCTGCATGCGGCGCACGAGGTCGAGGGTGACCTGGTCCACGGACGAGCCCACCACGGTGATGGCGCCGTCCTGGATGCCCATGACGNCGCCCGACCTGATGGGGGAGCCGTCGGCGGCCTGGGAGTCGCGCACGGCACGGGTGACCTCGCCGTCGCGGACGTTGGCCACGGCCTCGGTCATGNCCGCCACGTNGTCGGCCAGCGGGACGTNGGTCTCAAGGACGAACAGGGCAGCGAAGGCCTGGGGCACGGTCTTGGTGGGGACCACGGCGACCTCGCAGGTGTCGCAGGCGTTGGCCGCTGCCTCGGCGGCCATGCGGATGTTGCCGTTGTCCGGCAGCACGATGACGTGCTCGGCGTTGGCGCGCTCGACGGCGTCGAGGATGTCGGCGGTGGACGGGTTCATGGTCTGGCCGCCCGAGANGACGACGTCCACGCCGAGCNACTCGAGGATCTCGGCCTCGCCGTCGCCGGCCGCCACGGCCACGACGCCGAGCTTCTNCCTGGGGGCGCCGGCGGCCTCCCGGTCGGCGGCGATGGCCGCGGTGCGGTCGTGGGCCTCGAGGTCCATGTTGTGGATGAAGACCTCGAAGATCTGACCGTGGCCGAGCATGTGGTGCAGCACGCGGTCGGGCTCGTTGGTGTGCACATGGATCTTGTAGTCGGGGTTGGAGCCCACGAGGAGCTCGCAGTCGCCCATGGTGGCCAGGAAGTCGAGGGCGGCCTTCTGGTCGAAGTCCGAGCTGTCGGCGTGGAAGAGGAACTCGGTGCAGTAGCGGTACTCCGAGCCCTCCCAGTCGTNGTTGAGCTCGATGTGCACGCNGGCGGCCANGGAGCGCTTGGCGNCGGAGCTGTCCACGGTGGTACGGAAGTCCACGGAGGAGNCGGTGCCGAGGCAGGCGTTCACGAAGGCCTCGAAGAACACCGCGAAGCCGAAGGCGCCGGAGTCGACGACGCCGTTCTCCTTAAGGACGGGAAGGAGGTCGGGGGTGCGCGCCACGGANNCGTAGGCCTCGGACACGAGCTCCTTGAGGGCCTCCTCCACGGACATGGAGCGGTCGTGGGCCAGCTCGTCNGCGCGNNCNGAGAGGNCGGAGNCGNCGGTGAGGATGGTCCCCTCGACGGGCTTGCGGACCGCCTGGAACGCGACCTTGCGGCCGTGGCGCCATGCGGCGGCGAGGTCGGTGACCGTGACGGGGTCTCCCTTGGCATCGACGAGGCCCTCGGCCATGCCGCGCAGGATCTGGCTGGTGATGACGCCGGAGTTGCCGCGGGCGCCCATGAGCGAGCCGTGCGTGATGGCCTTGGCGACGGCCTCCATGGGGGCGTTGGCCGGAAGGGCCTCGACCTCCTTCACCACGGTCTTGAGCGTGAGGCTCATGTTGGTTCCGGTGTCGCCGTCGGGGACGGGGAAGACGTTGAGCTTGTTGATCTCGTCCGCCCTGTCGGGGACCGCCTGGGCGGCGACGGGGAAGCAGTGGCGTATGANGTTCGCAATCATTCTGTGGTAACTCCGGTCTGTCTCTCCGGGGCCGTGCCCCGTGCCTGCCGTCTGGTGCCTGCGGTGCCTAGCGCACCCTCANGTCCTCAATGACCACGTGGACNTCCGCNCCATCGATCTGGGCGACCNGNNCGAGCATGAANCTGACGCTGCTCTCGAGGTTCTGGCTCACGGAGCGNATGTTGACGCCGGCGTCCACCACCACGTGGAGCGTGACGGAGACGGTGTCGCCGTCCATGTCGACGTCGATGCCCTTGGACATCTGGCTCATGGAGAGCAGGGTCTGGAGGTTCTGCTGGTCGTCGGTGTAGGCCATGCCCACCACGCCGTAGCACATCATCGCGGCGTATCCNGCGANGTCGGCGATGACGTCGTTGGAGACCTGGAGCGTGCCGGGAACCGCTGCGTCAGCCATGTGGTACTCCCATCAGTTAGTGTGCGACAGGGGTCCCTGGGCCCCTAACTCGGTCTGAACGACTATACCCCACGCCCCTGTCGCCCCCCAGTCTCTGCACATCTTCGGTGTGGTTTGANGGAGAGGAGATGGTCCGTTGCACTCGCGCCGCCNNCTGCTATAGTTGACGACGCACCAACCCACGGGGATATAGCTCAGCTGGGAGAGCGCATGACTGGCAGTCATGAGGTCAGGGGTTCGATCCCCCTTATCTCCACCACACGCAACAGGGCGGCGGCCTCGGTCGCCGCCCTTCTTCATGGCCCGACTACCGTTGGGCACCCTTTGTCGACCGGGGCGCCATGCGCAGACCGGCCCCGCCCCTGCGGTGGTTAAGCTGTAGGGCACGGGTATCTACAGNAGCGTAGCCACCGNCCGAGCGAAGGAACCCCGAACCCATGTATCTCGAGACCATCGACTCCCCCCGCGACCTCAAGGGCATGGGCGTCGCCGAGCTCGAGGCCCTGGCGGCCGAGATTCGAGACGCCCTCATGGTGCGGGCACGGACCCACGGAGGCCACCTCGGCCCCANCCTGGGCGTCGTCGAGCTCACGGTGGCGCTCCACCGGGTCTTCGACTCCCCCACCGNCGCCATCGTGTTCGACGTGTCCCACCAGACCAACGCCCACAAGATGCTCACGGGCCGCAAGGAGGCCTTCCTCGACCCGGCCCACTACGACGACGTCTCGGGCTTCTCCAGCCCCTCCGAGTCGGAGCACGACCCCTTCGTCCTGGGCCACACCTCCACGTCCGTGGGCCTGGCGGCCGGCATCTCGCGCGGTCGGGCCATGGCCGGGATGAAGGGCCACGTGGTCGCCGTCATCGGCGACGGCTCCCTCTCGGGCGGCGAGGCCTTCGAGGGCCTCGACGTCGCCGGGGAGCTCTGCGACGACCTCGTGGTCGTCGTGAACGACAACGACATGTCCATCGCCGAGAACCACGGCTCGCTCTACGAGGAACTCCGCAGGCTCCGCGAGGCGGGCAGCGACGTCGAGCGCAACTTCTTCACGGACCTGGGCTTCTCTTACCGCTACATCGAGGACGGCAACTCCGTCGCCGCGCTCGTCCCGGCCCTCGAGGCGGCGCGCGACGCGTCGGGCCCACAGGTCGTGCACGTCCACACCGAGAAGGGCCACGGCTTTGGCCCNGCGATGGACGACCNCGAGACCTTCCACAACGTGGGCCCCCTCGAGGGGGGCGCCCACGGGGCCGCGCCCCTCGCCNGGAGCGACGTGACGACGGGGTACCTCAACCGCCGCATGGCGGCAGACCCGTCCACCATGACGGTGGTGGCGGCCACACCCACGGGCCTCGGCTTCACCCCCGCCATGCGTGCCGCGGCGGGGCGCCAGTTCGTCGACGTCGGCATCGCCGAGGCCACGGCGCTCACCTTCTCCGTCGGCCTCGCCTCGGCCGGCATGCGCCCCGTGGTGTGCCTCTACTCCACGTTCCTGGGGCGCGCCTACGACCAGGTGGTCCAGGAGCTCGGCGTCAACCGCGCCCACGCCGTGCTCATGGTCGACCGCGGGTCCGTCTACTCCATGACGGACGCCACGCACCTGGGGCTCGGCGACATCGCCATGCTCGGCGCCATCCCCCACGTCACCTACCTGGCACCGGCCACGGTCCCCGAGTTCGAGGCCATGATGAACTGGGCCCTCGACACGTGCGACGGCCCCGTGGCCGTGAAGGTGCCGGGCGGCGCCCCCGTGAAGAACGCGCTCCCCGACGTCGTCCGCGGCTCCCGCGTGGCGATCGTGGGCGCCGGCACGTTCTACCCCTGCGCCCTCGAGACCGCGCGCATCGTGCGCGAGCGGTCCGGGATCGAGCCCACCGTACTGAACCCCCGCGTGGTCTCCGNCGTCGACGCCGACCTNGCGGCGTTTCTCGCCGAGGGCCATGACGCGGTGATCACGCTGGAGGACGGCTTTGCCGACGGCGGGTTCGGACAGAAGGTCGCCGCCGCCCTCGCCCCGNTGGGCGTCGCCGTGGTCGTGAGGGGCTTCCCCAAGGACGTCCCCGACCGCTACGACCCCGACACCCTCGTGGAGCAGGCGCGCATGACGCCGGAGCTCGTGGCCGAGGACGCCCTGGCCGCCCTCGGGGCCGCCGCGGAGCGCCGGGCGACCCGTTAGGCGCAGCCGGGCGACTTGTCTATGAATGGGAGGGGGCGCCCCGACCGGCTTGAAGACCGGTCGGGGCGCCCCCTCCCCCATGGAGGCCCGTCGGATGGTCCCGCGCCTAGCGCCTGCGGGCGATGACCTCGGAGCCCACCTCGACGACGACCTCGTCGATGGCCACCTCGCGGCGCTCGCCGGTGGCGCGGTCCTTGACCTCGCACATGCCCTTGGCCACGGCCTTCTTGCCGAGGATCACCTGGTAGGGCAGGCCGAGGAGGTCGGCGTCGTTGAACTTCACGCCCGGGCGCTCCTTGCGGTCGTCGAGCAGCACCTGGACGCCGGCCTCCACGAGCTGGNCGGCCACCTGCTGGGCGGCGGGCCACACGAGGTCGTCCGCGGTGTCGAGGGCGACGACCTCGACCTCGAACGGCGCCACCGAGACCGGCCACACGATGCCGGAGTCGTCGTGGCACTGCTCGACCACGGCGGCGAGCGTGCGCGTCACGCCGATGCCGTAGCACCCCATCTGGAAGTACCGCTCCTTGCCGTCCCTGTCGAGGAACGTGGCCCCCATGGACCGGGAGTACTTGTCANCGAGCTGGAAGGTCTGGCCCATCTCGATGCCGCGGGCCGCCGCGAGCGGCTTGCCGCACACGGGGCAGGCGTCCGACGCCTTGGCGCTGGCGAGGTCCTCCCAGGCGTCCGGCTCGAAGTCGCGGCCTGGGCGGGCGCCCAGGTAGTGGCTCTCGGGGCGGTTGGCGCCCACGAGCCAGCTGAGGGAGCCGCGCAGGGAGACGTCGCAGACGCAGGAGACGCCCTCGGGGAGCCCCACGGGGCCGATGNAGCCCTTGAACAGGCCGAACGACTCGAGCTCCTCATCGCTCATGAGGTGGTAGCCGCCGAAGGCGTGGGACGCCTTGACCTCGTTGAGCTCGTGGTCGCCCGGGACGATGCACACCACGGGCCTCCCCTCGCCGTCCACGAGGGCCACGGCCTTGCGGCAGGCGGCCTCGGGGACGTCGAAGAGCCCGGCGAGCTCGGCGATGGTGTGGACGCCGGGCGTCTCCACGCACTCGAGCTCGTGGTCGTGGGTCTCGGGGCCGTCCTCGACGGAGATGACCACCGTGGCGGCCTCCTCGTCGGCGGCGTAGCCGCANTCGGGGCAGTAGACGAGCGCCGCCTCCCCGGCCNCGGCGAGGGCCATGAACTCGATGGAGGTGGAGCCGCCGATCTGGCCGGAGTCGGCGGCCACCGGGAGGGCCTTGATGCCGCAGCGGTCGCAGACGCCGGAGTAGGCGTCGTACATCGTGTCGAAGGAGCGCTGCATGCCCTCGGCGTCGGCGTCGAAGGAGTAGNCGTCCTTCATGATGAACTCNCGGCCGCGCATGNGGNAGAAGCGCGGGCGNAGCTCGTCGCGGTACTTCTGCTGGATCTGGTAGAGGTTGACCGGCAGCTGCTTGTAGGAGCGGAGCTCGCCGCGCACGAGGTCGGTCATGGTCTCCTCGTGGGTGGGGCCGAGCACGAAGTCGCGGTCGTGGCGGTCGGAGAGGCGCATGAGCTCGGGGCCGTAGGCATCGTAGCGGCCGGACTCCTCCCAGAGCTCCGCCGGGGTGAGGATGGGCAGGAGGACCTCCTGGGCCCCGTGGGTGTCCATCTCNTCGCGGATGATGTCCTCGATCTTCTCGAGGGAGCGCCAGGCGAGCGGCAGGTACGAGTAGAGCCCGGCGGCGGTCTTGCGGATCATGCCGGCCCTCAGCAGGAGGCGATGGCTCGCGAGGTCCGCGTCGGCCGGGTCCTCCTTGAGGGTGGGTGCGTACAGCGAGCTCATGGTCTGGAACGTCTTCACGGTTTAGGCTCCTCCGTTCTGGTACGTGGTCGTGCGCCCGGTGATGTGGGCCTCCCCGCCCCGGGCGCGGGGACGGGCGGCCCGTGCGGCCCCTACGGGCGCGGGCCGTCNCCGTAGCGGCGGTCGATCTCCTCCATGAGGGCGTCGACGAGGCGCCCCTCCGGGACGGACCCCAGCGACTCGCCGCCGGCGATGAGGAGGCCCTGGCCGNCGCCGCCGGCGATGCCGATGTCTGCGGCACGGGCCTCACCGGGCCCGTTGACCACGCAGCCCATGACGGCCACGGTGATGGGCGCCTCCACGCCCCGCAGCCGCTCCTCCACCTGCGACGCGAGACCCATGAGGTCGATGCGGCAGCGCCCGCACGTGGGGCACGAGACGATCTCGGGGCCGCGGCGGCGCAGGCCNACCGANTGCAGGATGTTCCAGGCGACGCGAACCTCCTCCTNCGGCGGCGCCGTGNTGGAGACGCGCACGGTGTCGCCGATACCCTCGGAGAGGAGCACCCCCAGGGCCACGGAGTTCTTGACCGTGGCGGGCCCGAGGCCCCCCGCCTCGGTGACGCCGAGGTGCAGCGGCACGGTGGGGATGCGGGCCGAGNGCTCCCGGTTGGTGCGGATGGTGGAGGGCACCGAGTGCGTCTTGGCCGAGAGCACGATGTCGGGGAAGCCGCGCCCCTCGAANTGCNGCACGAANGACAGGGCGCTCTCNACGAGCTTCTCGGGTTGCGTGAGGTCCTCGCGGGCGTCCACGGCCGGGTCGAGGGAACCGGCGTTCACGCCGATACGGATGGGGATGCCGGCCTCGCCCGCGGCGTCGATCACGGCGTCCACCTTGGCCCATGACCCGATGTTGCCGGGGTTGATCCGCAGGGCAGAGGCCCCCCGGGCGCACGCCCCCAGGGCGAGNCGGTGGTCGAAGTGGATGTCGGCCACCACGGGCAGCGGGCTCTCGGCGCAGACCTCGCCGAAACCGTCGAGGGCGTCGGCCGACGGGACGGCGACACGAACTATCTCGCAGCCCTCCTCGGCGAGGGCCGCGACCTGGGCGAGCGTGGCGGCGGGGTCCTGGGTCGGGGTGCAGGTCATGGACTGGACGGCCACGGGGGCGCCGCCGCCCACGGCCACCGGGCCCACGTGGACCCGCCGGGTGAGGGTGCGGGGAAGGGGCCCCGGGGCGCCGTCACCCAGGAGCCCGGCCTCGCGCCGAAGGTCTTCCATGGTCAGCCTCCCAAGACGAAGCGGACGATGTCCTGCCGGAGCAGGACGAAGAACAGGAGCATGAACAGGGCTATACCCACCATGGACACACCCTGCTGCACGCGCATGGAGACGGGGCGCCGGCGCACGGCCTGGATGGCCTCGATCACGACCTTGCCGCCGTCCAGCGGCGGTATGGGCAGCAGGTTCATGAAGGCCAGGCTCAGGGACACCGCGGCCGCGAGCAGTGCGAACGACGCCATCCCCTGGCTCGCTGCCTCGCTGGCCATGACCGAGATGCCGACGACGGAGCTGGAGCTCTCGATGACCTCGCCGATGTGGGCGGGCTGGAGCAGCCTGAGGATGAACGAGGCGGTCGCCCCCACGTAGGAGAGGGCATAGGAGAGGGACGCGCCGATGCCGAGGCGCACGTTCTCCACCGTCCCCTGGATGCCGAGGGTCTCGGCGGGGCCGTCGAGGGCCACGCCCACGTCCACAGGCCTNCCGTCGCGCCTCANCGTGACCGTGAAGTCGGTGCCCTCGGAGAGGGCCTCCCGGACGGCCTCGACGGTCCCCTGCCAGGTGGAGACGGGNGTCCCGTCCACCGACACGAACTCGTCGCCGGCCTCGATGCCGGCCTGCTGGGCCAGGGACCCCTCGGTCACCGATCCCGCCACGGGGGCGTCGCCCACCATGGGGACGCCCGCGAGGGTGAGCACCGCCACGACGAGCAGGATCCCGCAGACGAGGTTCACGGCAACGCCGCTCACGAGGACGAAGGTGCGGCCCCAGAACCCGTGGGCAAGGTAGGNGTGGGAGCGCTCGGCGGCGAGGAAGGCCTCGGGGCCCTCCCCGAGGGCGTGGGGCTCGCCCTGGGCCGTGGTGCCGGGCAGCGAGAAGTCGTGGCCGCGGTCGTACTTGGTGAGGAGCGACGGGTCGCGCTCCAAGGTCTCGAAGGACGAGGGCCACGNGGAATCCGTGGGCCTCTCGCCGAGGTCGGGGTCGTAGTACGGGGCCACGGAGNCCCAATCGGCGAGGGTGGCCAGCGCCTCGACGGCCTCCTCGGCCGTGCAGCCGGCGTCGGCGGCCACCTGGTCCACCGTGGCGCGACCGTGGGCCGCCACCGAGGCGAGGGCGCCGGCGAGGTGCGGGCTCGACGCGCCGTCCATGCCGCAGACCATGGTATAGCCGCCCAGCAGCAGGGGCGTGGCGCCGTAGACGGTGCCGTAGCGGCGCGACTCCCATGCGAGGCGGAACCGGCAGGGCATGCCGAGGAAGAACTCGCGCACGCGGATGCCGAGGACACGGNCCGNGNGGAAGTGACCGCCCTCATGGACGAAGACGAGGACCGAGAGGAGCACGAGGCCCCAGAGGATAGCGGAGACCGCCCCGCCGAGCCCGGCTAGCACGACAGCCTCGAGACCGCNTGGGCCGCCTTGGCGCGGGCACGGGCGTCGACCTCGGCCACCTGGGCGAGCGACTCCACCGGCTCGGGCACGGTGGCGTCCATGACCGCGGAGACCACCTCGGCGATGGCGAGGAAGCCCAGGCGCCCGTCGCGGAATGCCTGGTTGGCCACCTCGTTGGCGGCGTTCATNGCACAGGGCAGCGTGCCGCCGACCCGCCCCGCCTGAAGTGCCAGGGCCAGGCAGCGGAACGTCTCCGTGTCGGGGGCGCCGAATGTGAGCTCCCCCGCCGTCCGCCAGTCCACGGGCTCGCAGGGCGCGTCCCAACGGTGCGGGTAGCTGAAGGCGTACTGGATGGGGATCCGCATGTCGGAGGGGCCGAGTTGCGCGACGGTGGAGCCGTCCGCGAACTCCACCATGGAGTGGATCTTGCTCTGGGGGTGCACGAGGACCTCCACGGCGTCCACGGGGACGTCGAAGAGGTGGTGGGCCTCGATGACCTCGAGGCCCTTGTTCATGAGGGTCGCGGAGTCCACGGTGATCTTGGGGCCCATGGCCCAGGTGGGGTGGCCGAGCGCCTCCTCGGGGGTCACCGACGCGAGGCTCTCGCGGGTNCGCCCGAGGAAGGGGCCGCCGGAGCACGTGAGCCAGATGCGCCGGAGCTCGCGTTCGCGGCCTCCCACCAGGCACTGGTAGATGGCCGAGTGCTCGGAGTCCACCGGTATGAGGCGGCCGGGCTCGGCCATGGGCATGAGGAGGTCGCCGGCGGCCACGAGGGCCTCCTTGTTGGCGCAGGCGAGCACCTTGCGCGCGGCCAGGGCGGCGTGGGCGGCGTGGATGCCGGCCTCCCCCACCACGGCCACGAGGACGCAGTCCACGTCGTTCAGGGAGGCGAGCTCCATGACCCCCTCGTCGCCGAGGAACNGGCNGCAGCCAGACGGCAGGCCGTCGAGGACGCCGTNGTCGCCGTGGGAGCGGTCGGCCACGGCCACGGCCGAGGGACGGAACTCCCGGGCCAAGGCCACGAGCTCCGCGGTGCTGCCGTACACAGAGAGCGCCGTCACCTCCACGCGTTCCGGGTGCTGCCTCGCGACGTCGAGGGCCTGTCGGCCGATGGAGCCCGTG
This sequence comes from Olsenella sp. CU969, assembly GCF_905219715.1. NCBI lineage: Bacteria > Bacillati > Actinomycetota > Coriobacteriia > Coriobacteriales > Atopobiaceae > Olsenella > Olsenella sp. CU969. The sequence continues at coordinate 20,781 of NZ_CAJMXC010000002.1, read as the reverse complement.
CAGCCCAGGACGGCCACACGCAGTGGCGTGGGGNGGGGCGGCGAGGGCGCGCGGTCCTCGAAGATGTTCATAGGAGCCCTCCAAGCCTGAGGATGAAGAAGGCCGTCATGGAGCCGAAGAGGATGGAGTCGGTGCGGTCGAGCATGCCGCCGTGACCCGGCAGGAAGTTGCCGGAGTCCTTGACACCCGCGGCGCGCTTGAGGCGCGACTCGAAGAGGTCGCCGATGACGCCCACGGCGCCCACGCAGACGCCGCCGAGCAGTGCGAGGGGCAGCGTGACGCAGGGCAGTCCAACGACCCACATGATCAGCCACACGAAGACGGAGCCGACCATGCCGCCGGCCAAGCCCTCCCAGGTCTTGTGGGGGCTGATCTTGGGCACCATCTTGTGCCGCCCGAAGCGCTGGCCCACGAAGTACGCCGCGGCGTCGCTCATCCAGATGGACGAGATCACGCCGAAGGTGAGCAGGGCCGCCACGGGCATGGGCTGGCTCGGGATGTCTATGACGCGGACGTACATGACGGAGCTCAGCAGGAACCCCGTGTAGACCGGGCCGAGCACCGTGATGGCGGCGTCGCTGATGGAGGCGCGGGCGGTCCAGACGAACCACACCCCGCAGGAGAGGACCAGAAGCGAGAAGACAACCATGAGGGCCACGTCGGGCAGAAGCGGGCACACGACGAAGGCCACGGCCGCCGTGAGCCCGATGAGCTCGTTGGGCATGCGTCCGAGCATGCGGGCGATGCGGAAGAACTCCGAGCAGCAGAGCCAGGCCATGGCGCAGAAGAGCACGGCGCAGGGCACCGGCCCCCAGAAGATGCACACGAGCACGGTGACGCTGTAGAAGAGGCCCGAGAGCGTGCGCGTGAGCAGCTTCTCGGTGCCGGAACGCACCCGGGAGCTGCGGGTTCCGCCCTCGAGACGGAGCTCCTCGCGCTCGTCGCGCTTCCTTTCGTACTTGTCCATGGGCCTCTCGAGCCCCTGTGGGCCGCGGTTGTGTTTGGAGTCGTCGCTCACCCTTGGACCACTCCCCCGAACCGGCGCTCGCGCCCTTGGAACGACGCGACGGCGCGCAGGAGCTCCCAGCGGTCGAAGTCCGGCCAGAGCACGGGAGTCACGTAGAACTCGGCGTAGGCGAGCTGCCAGAGGAGGAAGTTGGAGAGCCTGAGCTCGCCCGAGGTGCGGATGAGGAGCTCGGGGTCGGACAGACCGGCCGTGTAGAGCCGCTCCGCCACGGCGAACTCGTCCACCGATCCGGGGTCCATCCTACCGGCGGCGACGTCGGCCGCCACGAGCCGGCAGGCCCGGGCGATCTCGGCCCGGGAGCCGTAGTTCACGGCGAGGGCGAGCACCATGCCGGTATGGGACGCCGTCTTGGCGAGGCCCTCCTCAAAGACCTCCCGGGTCTCCCGGGGCAGTGCCTCGAGGTCGCCGAGGAAGACGAGGCGCACGTTCTCCTGGACGAAGNGCGGCAGCTCGNTCACCAACGTGGTCGCGAACAGGTGCATGAGCATGTCCACCTCGCGCTGCGGGCGCTTCCAGTTCTCCGTGGAGAAGGCATAGGCGGACAGCGCGTCGATCCCCAGGCGCACGCACGTGGTGATGGTCTCGCGGAGGGAGTCCACACCGGCCATGTGGCCGTAGGGGCGCTCCATGCCGCGGNCCTCGGNCCAACGGCCGTTGCCGTCCATGATGATGGAGATATGGGACGGCAGGCGCGCCATGTCGACGTCGGCGAGGGAGACGTCACCGGGACCGTCGGCGAAATGACGCGCCAGCGCGTCTGCGTCGTATCGCAACCTAGATCTCCATTACCTCGGNCTCTTTGGCCTTCNGCGCCTCGTCGATCTTCTTGATGTAGGAGTCGGTGAGCTTCTGGACCTCGGCCTGCTCGCGGCGGACGTCGTCCTCGGAGTTCTCCTCCTCGCGCTCGATCTTGCCGTTGGCGTCGCGGCGGACGTTGCGCACTGCCANGCGGGCCTCCTCGGCGTAGCCCTTGCAGTCCTTGANGAGCTCGCGGCGGCGCTCCTCGGTGGGGGCCGGGAAGGGCAGGCGGATGGAGGAGCCGTCGTTGGACGGGTTGATACCGAGGTCGGAGTTGCGGATNGCCTNNTCGATGGCGTTGAGCACCGACTTGTCCCAGGGCTCGACGAGCAGCATGGTGGCCTCGGGGACCTTCACGCCGGCGAGCTGGGTGACCGGGGTCTCCACGCCGTAGTAGTCGACCTTGATGGCGTCGAGCACGTGGGGGTNGGCGCGGCCGGTGCGGACCTTGGAGAAGTTGGCCTTGAGGGTGTCGAGGCACTTCTCCATCTTGCTCTTTGCGTTGTTGATGGTATCGCTCATCAGAGGGTCTCCTCTTCCACGACGGTGGTTCCCACCGACTCTCCCTTAAGGGCCTTCTCGAACACGTCGTCCTCGGAGATGTCGAAGACGATGATGGGCATATGGTTGTCCTGGCTCAGGGCCGTGGCGGTGGCGTCCATGACCTTGAGTCCCTGCGCGAGGACGTCGCGGTAGCTGATGGTGTCGTAGCGCTTGGCGTCCTCGTGCCTCATCGGGTCCTTGTCGTAGATGCCGTCGACCTTGGTGGCCTTCATGAGGCAGTCGGCGTCGATCTCGCAGGCGCGGAGGGCCGCCGCGGTGTCGGTGGTGAAGTAGGGGTTGCCCGTGCCGGCGGCGAAGATGACCACGCGGCCCTTCTCCAGGTGGCGGATGGCGCGGCGGCNGATGTAGGTCTCGGCCACCTCGTGCATCTCGATGGCACTCATGACCCTGGTCATCATGCCGGCCTTCTCGAAGGCGTCCTGGAGCGCGAGGGCGTTCATGACCGTGGCGAGCATGCCCATGTAGTCGGCCTGGGCGCGGTCCATGCCCGCGGCGGCGCCGGCCATGCCGCGGAAGATGTTGCCGCCACCGACGACGATGCCCACCTCGATGCCGTCGTCATGGATGGTCTTGATGGACTCGGCGAGGTGCTCGAGCATCTTGGGGTCCATGCCGTACTCGCCGTCGCCCATGAGGGCCTCTCCGGAGAGCTTGAGCAGAATACGGCGGTACTTGTAGTCTTCCACGCTTGCCCCGTCTCGAGTGATGGCCCGTGCCGCATCATCATAGCCCATGGACAGGGGCGGGGCCGGCTCGCACCGTCCCCGCCCCNGTCAGAGAGNCGGATTTGCCCTCGGCCTACTCGCCGAAGGAGAAGCGGTCGAAGGCGACGATGGAGATGCTGTCGTCGCACTCCTTGGAGACCTTCTCGCCGAGGGAGCGGATGGTCTGGTCGGAGTCCTTGATGAAGACCTGCTNGGTGAGCACGTTCTCCTTGTNGAACTTGTTGAGGCGACCCTCGGCCATGCGCTCCTGGATGGCCTCGGGCTTGCCGGACTCGGCGGCCTGGGCCTTGTAGATCGCGACCTCGTGCTCGACGGTCTCGGCCGGGACGTCCTCGATGCGGGCGGCCACGGGCTGGGCGGCGGCCACCTGCATGGCGACGTCGTGGGCGTAGGCCTTGAAGGCGTCGTTCTCGGCGGTGGCGGGCTTGGAGAAGGCGAACTCCACGAGCACGCCGAGCTTGCCGCCGTGGACGTAGCTGGAGAGGGCGCCGTCCTGGACGGAGCGCACGACGAAGCGGGCGATCTTCATGTTCTCGCCCATGGTGTGGATGAGCTCGGTGAGCGCGGAGTCCACGGTGTCTGCGCCCTCGAAGGGCAGGGCCTTGAGCGCCTCGACGTCGGCCGGGGCGTTGTCGGCGACGACCTCGGCGAGCTGGGTGGCGAAGCCGGTGAACTTGGGGTTGGTGCCCACGAAGTCGGTCTCGCAAGAGACCTCAACGAGGGCGCCCTTGTGGCCGTCGGCGGTGACGAAGGCGCCCACGGTGCCCTCGTTGGTGTCGCGGCCGGCCTTCTTGACGGCCTTGGCGATGCCCATGGTGCGGAGGACGTCGACGGCCTTCTCGAGGTCGCCCTCGGCCTCGACGAGGGCCTTCTTGCACTCCATCATGGGCGAGTCGGTCATCTCGCGGAGCTGCTTGACCATCTGGGCGGTGATCTTGGTGGCCATGGAACCTCTTCTCATTGGCTGGGTGCCGGCTGCGCCGGCGCGGACGGGTGGGTTAGCGGGCGACCTTGTCGTCGGTCTCGGCGGTGGTCACCGACTCGACGGTCCGGCCGTCCACGGAGACGGCGGCCTTGGCGTCGGAGACCTCGGGCTGCACGTCGAGGATCTGGTTCTCCACGGCGTCGGTGACGGCGGGGGTTCCGGCCATCTCCTCGGCAGAGATCTGCTCGCGGCCGTTGCCGGCGAGCACCGCGTCGGCGATGAGCTCGCACATGAGGGAGACGGAGCGGATGGCGTCGTCGTTGGCGGGGATACCGTAGTCCACGACGTCGGGGTCGGAGTTGGTGTCGAGGAGGGCGACCACGGGGATCTTCAGGCGACGGGCCTCGCGGATGGCGATCTCCTCGCGCTTGGTGTCGACCANGAAGAGCGCCTGGGGCAGGGCCTTCATCTCACGGACGCCGCCGAGGTTCTTGGTGAGCTTCTCGAGCTCCTTGGTGAGCACGGACTGCTCCTTCTTGGGGAGGAGCGCCATGCGGCCGTCCTCCTGCATGGCCTCGAGCTCGGTCATGCGCTCGATGCGGGAGCGCATGGTCACGAAGTTNGTGANCACGCCGCCCAGCCAGCGGTTGTTGATGTAGGGCATGCCGCAGCGCTCGGCCTGGGCGGCCACGGGCTCCTGGGCCTGCTTCTTGGTGCCCACGAAGAGCACGGTGCCNCCCTTGGCGGTGAGGTTCTTGAGGAAGGTGTAGGCCTTGTCGGCGTCGACGATGGTCTGCTTGAGGTCGAGGATGTAGATGCCGTTGCGCTCGCCGAAGATGTAGGGCTTCATCTTGGGGTTCCAGCGGCGGGTCTGGTGGCCGTAGTGGCAGCCGGCGTCGAGCAGGGTCTTGATGTTGATCTTGACAGCCATGGTTCTCCTTCGGTTNTTCCTCCGCGTGNCGTCGTCCCCGGCCAGCCACCCGGACCCTGGCTTGTAGGTCCGGGCACCGCGGCTGCCGAGTGGCCACGCGTGTGTCTTCTCCTGTGCTTTTGCACAGCAAGACCACAGTATANGCACGGNGGCNCCCCGGCGCCACCCCCAGTTCAGGACCGGCCCTTCTCTACCGGGACCCCACAAAAGCGCCGCGGCTCACCGCCCGGACCGGGGATGGGCCTGGAGCGAGGCCTCCTTGAGGCGGTCCACCGACAGGTGCGTGTAGACCTGGGTGGTGGAGATGGAGGCGTGCCCGAGGAGCTCCTGGACGCTCCTGAGGTCGGCGCCGCCCGAGAGCAGCTCGGTGGCGAAGGTGTGCCGCATGGCGTGGGGCGTCACGGAGGAGGNCAGGCCGGCGAGGGCGGCGAGGCGCTCGAAGCGCACGCGCAGGGCGTCGGCCCCCATGGGGTTGCCGCGGCTGGAGAGGAACAGGGCGTCGGAGGCGTGCGCCGCCCGCGCGGCGAGGGCGGGCCGGCCGTCGCGGAGGTAGGCCCCCACGGCGCGGCAGGCGGCCGGGTAGAGCGGGACGAGCCGCTCCTTGGAGCCCTTGCCGAAGAGCCGGACGCCCCCGGCCCCGAGGTCGACGTCGCCCACCGAGAGGTGCGCCACCTCGGCGATGCGCGCGCCTGACGCGTACATGAGCTCGGCCTGCGCGCGGTCCCTGAGACCCTCGGGGGTCGAGGTGTCCGCGGCGGCGATGAGGGCGGATGCCTGGTCGTCGTCGAGCACCTCGGGGAGGGGCCGCCCGGTCCTGGGCGACGACGCGGCCGCGGCCACGTTGCCCTCGACGACGCCCTCCCTCCCGAGCCAGTCGTAGAAGGTCCGGAGCGCCGAGAGCCGCCTCGAGACCGTGCGCCCCGCGTAGCGGGCCCGCCGGAGCTCCCCGAGGTAGGCGCGGACGTCCGAGGGGCCGAGCGCCGCCGGGTCGGTGCCGGTGCGGTCGCACCACGAGAGAAAGCCCTCGAGGTCGCAGCGGTAGGAGCGCACCGTGTTGGGCGAGAGGTTCCTCACCGTGGCGAGGAAGTGCAGGAAGTCCCCCAGCCTCCCCTCCCAGCCCGCGCTCACGGCCGCGCCGCCCCGGGGAACAGGTCGGGGCGCCCGGCGACCCAGGCGTCGAGGTCCGCCCGCGCCCGCGCGGCATAGGCGGCGTAGCGCTCGCGCTTCTTGCGCCGTGGCCCATCGAGGGGCGGCACGAGGCCGAAGTTCACGTGCATGGGCTGGTAGTCGACCGTGGCCGGGTCCGTGGCGTAGGCCACGAGCGAGCCGAGGGCGCCCGTGCGGGGCAGGTCGACGGCCGGGGCCCCCGCGAGGTCGGCGTAGGTGTTGAGGGCCGCCAGGNGCCCCGACGCCACGGCCTCCACGTAGCCCTCGGTCCCGCAGATCTGGCCGGCGAAGCGCACCCGGGTGCCGGGCACGCGGAAGGTGCGGTCCAGGGCCCGGGGCGCGTCGATGAAGGTGTTGCGGTGCATGACGCCGTAGCGGAAGAACTCGGCGTTCTCGAGCCCCGGCACCATGGAGAAGACGCGGCGCTGCTCGGGCCAGGCGAGGTTCGTCTGGAAGCCCACGAGGTTGTAGGCGCTCCGCTCGGCGTTCTCGGCGCGCAGCTGGAGGGCCGCCCAGGGGCGCGAGCCCGTGCGCGGGTCCACGAGACCCACGGGCTTCATGGCACCGTAGCGCAGCGAGTCCACGCCGGTGCGGGCCACCTCNTCGGCNGGCTGGCAGNCCNGGAAGAGGTCGCGCTGCTCGAAGTCCTTCTGCACGACGCGCCTCGCACCCACGAGGGCCTCCACGAAGGCCTCGTACTCACCGCGGTCCAGGGGGCAGTTGAGGTAGTCGCCCTCCCCCTCNGCGCCGTAGCGCGACTGCGTGAAGACCNCGGTCCGGTCGATGGTGGAGGCGTCGACGATGGGGGCCGCCGCGTCGAAGAACGAGAGCGAGCCCGGGGTCCCGTGGGCCTCCAGAAGGTCGGAGACCGCGGAGAAGAGCGCGTCGGAGCAGAGCGNCCCCGCGGCCACCACCACGGGGCCGTCGAGGNTGAACGTCGNCNNCTCGCGGNCGAGCTCGNTGAGCGGCTCGGACCCCACGGCCTCGGTGACCGAGCGGGAGAAGGCGGCCCTGTCCACNNCCAGGGCGCCGCCGGCGGGCACGGCGCACGCCTCCGCCAGGGGCAGGAGGCGCGAGCCCAGGGTGTGGAGCTCGCCCTTGAGGATGCCCGCGGCGCTCTCGGGGTTCGTCGACTTGAGGGAGTTGGAACACACGAGCTCGGCGAGGCCGTCGGTGTGGTGCGCCGGGGCGTCCCCGCCGGGGCGCTGCTCCACGAGGCGGACCGGGACGCCGCGGGCCGTCAGGGCCAGGGCGCACTCGCTGCCCGCCAGACCGCCGCCGATCACGGTGACCTTCTCCACGTGTCCCCCTCCCCGGGCGCTCCGCCCTCCCGTTCCGCCGTCGTCCAAGCATACCCCGTACCGCCCCTCAGACCTCGTCGAGAAGCGCCGCCTCCGTGGGGCTGTAGCGGCCGTCGGGCAGCCTGCGGACGAGTCCCTCCGCCTCGTAGTCGGCGAGGAGGCGCATGACCTCGAGCACACCCTTCCCGAGAGCCGCCGCCAGGTCGTCCGGCCGCATGGCCTGGCCCACGAGGGCCGAGTAGAGCCTGCCCCGGTCCTTGGCCGTGCGCATGCGAGGGCTCCTCAGGACCCCGTAGTCCATGGAGATGGACATCTCCAGCGACTCCTCGTCCACGATCATGGTGGCCCCCTGGGAGATGAGCAGGTTGGTGCCCCTCGACGACGGCGAGAACATGGATCCCGGCGCGGCGTAGACCGTGCGCCCGAGCTCCACGGCGGCGTCGGCCGTGGAGNAGGTGCCGGAGGGCAGCCCGGCCTCGGTCACCACGAGCACGGGCGAGAGGGCGGCGATGAGGCGATTCCTCCTCGGAAAGGTCCACCGGATCGGCCCGGTCCCCCAGGGGGCGAGGGCGACGACCGCCCCTCCCTGGGCGGTCGCCCCCTCGAAGACGTCGCGGCTGCTCGCAGGGTACACGAGGTCGGCCCCGGTGCCGGCGCACACCACGGTGCGGCCGCCCGCCGCGAGCGCCGCCCGCGCCGCGGCGGCGTCCACCCCCATGGCCCCGCCGGACACCACCGTGAGCCCGGCCTCGGCGGCCACGCGGCCCGCCAGCGAGGCCACGGCCAGGCCGTAGGGCGTCCCGCGTCGGGCCCCCACCACCGATATGCAGGGCGTCGAGAGCACGGAGGGGTCGCCGCGGCCGTAGATGCGGTCGATGCCGGACCCCTCCCCCACCAGGGGCGGCCACAGGTCGTCGCCGGGAACGAGCTCGAACCCCGCCGTCATGTCGGCCATGTCAGGCCACCTCCCTCTGACGCCAGAGCGAGGCCTCGGCGACGTGCCGCGCCGTGACCGCCCGGCTCTCCTCGATGTCGGCCACGGTGCGCGCCACCCGTGCGATCCGCGTGACGGCGCGGCCGCCGAGCGACGCGGTGCGGGCGAGGAGGTCGAGGCGCCCGGACGCCGCCTCGTCGAGCCCGAGGGACGACACGGGGCCGTCGCCCACGCCCTGGGAGCGGCGCCAGGAGGCGAACTCCCGGGCCGCCAGCACCTGGTCGCGCANNTCGGCCGAGCCCCTGCCCTCNTNGCCGCGGATGATGGAGCCCGGCCTCGGCCTCGCGACGTCGCACACGATGTCGATGCGGTCCATGAGGGGGCCGCCCACCCGGGCCTGGTAGCGCTGCACCTGGGCCGCCGAGCACGTGCACTCCCGGCCGCGGTCCCCCAGGTGCCCGCAGGGGCACGGGTTGGCCGCGGCCACGAGCTGGAAGTCGGCCGGGAACCGGTAGGTGCCGTCGGCCCGCACGAGCACCACGCGCTTGTCCTCCAGCGGCTGCCGCAGGGTCTGGAGCACGTTGCCGGCGAACTCCGGGAGCTCGTCGAGGAAGAGCACCCCGCAGTGGGCGAGCGACACCTCGCCTGGCCCCACCGGGCGGCCCCCGCCCACGAGCCCGGCGCACGACACCGTGTGGTGCGGCGCGCGGAACGGCCGCTCGCCGGCGAGGATGCCGGAGGCGTCGAGGCCCGCCGCCGAGTGGATCACGGCCGCCTCGATGAGCTCCTCCCCCTCCAGGGGCGGCAGGACGGTGGCCATGCGCCGGGCGACCATGGTCTTGCCGGTCCCCGGCGGCCCCACCATAAGCATGCCGTGGCCGCCGGCCGCCGCCACGACGCAGGCCCTCTTCACCGCCTCCTGGTCCACCACGTCGGAGAAGTCGACGGCCTCCTGGGGCCCCGGGCGCACGGCGTCGGGTACCGGGGCCCCGGCCGCCGCCTCGGCGAGGGCGCCCATGCCCTGCTTGAGCCGGGAGAGGCACGGGACGGGCACCGGCGGGGCGCCGATGGGCGCCCGGGCCGCCTCCCCCGGGGCCCCGGCGAGGACGAGACCCTGCTCGGCGGCGAGCTTCTGGAACGCGATGGCCCCCGGCACCGGGGAGACCTCCCCGGTGAGCCCGAGCTCCCCCACGAGGAGGTAACCGTCGAGCCCCTCCCTCGGCACCTGGGAGGCCGCGGCCAGGATGGCGGCCGCTATGGGCAGGTCGAGCCCGGTCCCGGCCTTGCGGACGTCCGCCGGGGCGAGGTTCACCGTCACGCTCATGCGCGGGAGCGAGAACCCGCTCGCCCGGAAGGCGCACCGCACGCGGCTCCGGGCCTCGAGCACCGCCTTGTCGGCCATGCCGATGATGTTGATGCCGGGAATGCCGCCCGCGAGGTCCACCTCCACGTCCACGGGCACGGCCTCGGCGCCGCGGAGCACCGCCGTGTGGACCGACGCCCCGTGGCGGCTCACTGGCCGTCCCATGCGAAGGCCCCCACCAGGTGGCGGAGGCGGGCCATCCGCTCCTGGACGATGTTGATGGCGATCACGTCGAAGCGCACGGANTCCACCTCCGGGTGCTCCGAGAGGTAGTAGAGGGCTATCCTCCGGTACCTCGCGCGCTTGCGCCGGTCGACGGCGAGCTCGGGCATGGGCTCCTCGGGGGCGTCGATGGCCAGGCGGCACTTCACCTCCACGAGCACCACGCACCCGCGCTCCTCGGCAGCCACGATGTCCGCCTCGCCGCCCGGGCACACCCAGTTGAGGTCGCGGATCTCGAGCCCGCGACGCACGAGGTAGACCTGGGCGAGGTGCTCGCCCTCGGCCCCGAGCTCGCGCTCCGTGTACTCCCGCACGGACTTCTGGGGGCGCGGGTAGGCGTCCCAGGGCGGCACCGACGTGTCGGCGGCCACGCCCTGGTCCACGACCACCGCCTCGTCAGCCCCCGACGCCCCCGTGACCTCCATGACCCCCCTGACGTCCTCCATGGCTTCCTCCTCGTGTCTGGGACCCGCTGGACGGGCACCATGGTGGAAGGCGGCCCCGACCGGTTCCCGACCGGTACCCGACGGCTGCCCGACACGGCCCCGACCGCNGACGGTCGGAAACCGGGGGACACAGGAAAGGCCCCCGGCAACGGCGGGGGCCTTCATCAAGGTTCGATTCTCCTNCGGAGGATGGGGCGACGGGCGCCCAGGGGCCCTCGCCGCTCAGTCCACAAAACGGCCACAGAACGAGGCCCGGTGCTCGNGGGTCAGCCCCAGGNAGCGGATGGCGGCGATGTGGGACGCCGAGCCGTACCCCTTGTTGGACGCGAACCCGTACCCAGGGTACGCGGCGTCGAGCTCCACCATCCGCCGGTCGCGGGCCACCTTGGCCACGATGGAGGCGCAGGCGATGGACGCGACCNTGCCGTTACCGCCCACGAGGCAGCGCTCCCGGGGGTGCGCGTGGACGGGGTTGCCGTCGATGAGCACGGCGTCGGGCTCCACGCCGCAGGCGGAGACCGCCTCCCCCATGGCGCGGCGAAGGCAGGCGGACNTGCCGTGGGCGTCGATATCCGCGGGCGGCACCCAGACGAGGGACACGGCCGTCGCGACCTCACGGATGCGGGCGTCGAGCCGCTCCCTCGCGGCCGGCGACAGCCGCTTGGAGTCGTCGATGCCCCACACTATGGGCTCCGGCGGGAGCACCACGGCCCCCACGACGAGGGGGCCGGCCAGGGGCCCGCGCCCCACCTCGTCCACCCCCACGGCCAGGCCGCCCTCGGCGAGCCCGTCCATGGTGCGGTAGAGCCCCGCCACACGCTCGCGGTCGGCCCGCTCCCGCTCGAGGCGGCGGCGGGCCCGGGCGACGGCGGAGGCCACCGTGGCGCGGGGGTCGTCGGAGCTGGCCTCGATGAGCGCCTCGAGCCCCTCCAGGGGGGCCTCCCGGAGCGCCCGGGCGACGGCGGNGGCGGGTTCCATGGCACGCTCCCTTCTGGTGCGCACAAAAAACGCGCCCGCTCGGGGCGGGCGCGTTCGGGTGCGGGTGTCTGCGGCCTAGCGCTTCTCGCGGATGCGGGCGGCCTTGCCCACGCGGTCGCGCAGGTAGTAGAGCTTGGCGCGGTGGACGTCGCCGTGACGGACGACCTCCAGCTTGGCGATCTTGGGGCTGTAGAGCGGGAACGTGCGCTCGACGCCCACGCCGAAGGAGATCTTGCGGACGGTGAAGGTCTCGCGGGCGCCCTCGCCGGACATGCGGATGACGTCGCCCTGGAAGACCTGGACGCGCTCGCGGTCGCCCTCCTTGATGCGGTAGTGCACCTTCACGTTGTCGCCCGGGATGACCGTGGGGATGTCCTCGCGGATCTGCTGGCGCTCGATGGCACGAATGTAATCCATGGTTCCTCTTCCTAGAGGTGCCGCCGCGCTGCGGCCGACACATAGCTTTGCACACGAACGAACATGGTAGCGGTGGAGTCAATCCCGCACAAGGGACGGACGTCGATTCACGGGAGGTCCAAAGAAGCGGCCCCACTGTCCCTCTATGGGAAAAGAAAAGAAATGGGAAGATTCAGCCACTAGCTGATGAATAGGACTCGCAACTTGTGCATCATCATATATAACATCCGGTGAAGGGAAACGTGGGGTCGCCATGGGAACCGAACACTTGACCAAGCTCGCTGGCATCTCTCTCGAGAAGGCTCTCGCAAGACCCTTCTCGCAGGAGACCTTGGTGTCTTGGCTCAAGTCCACGCTGGAGTCCCGCCGGTGCACCCGCATCGAGGCCATCAGGGCGTCGAAGCTCAACTCGACCTTCGGCTACCAGATCATCGCCGGGTCGCGCCACGCCTCCCGGGACAAGCTGCTGCAGCTGGCGTTCGGGCTCGAGCTCTCCCCCGAGGAGGCCAGCCACATGCTCGTCTTGGGCGGCCACGCCCNGCTCATGGCCGACAACCGGCGCGACACGGTGATCGCCTGGTGCCTCGCCAACGGGCGCGGGCTCGAGGAGACCGACGACATCCTCTGGAACCACGGCGAGAGCACGGTGGCCGACCGCTGAGCGTCGCGCCCCGGGACGTCGGCACCTCCCGCAGGTACCCGCACCGACCGCGGCCGCCGACCGCCCGCGTCCTCGTTCTCAAACCGCCCGCCATGGACAAGGCGGCCGCNCCGGTCTTCCGGGACGGCCGCCTTTCAGCTGCCGGTATGGGTACGGGAGGGGCCTACTTGTCGACGTGGCCCATCTTGCCGGCAGCGGCGATCTTGGCCTGGGCCGCCGTGAGGCGCGCGATGGGCACGCGGTACGGCGAGCAGGAGACGTAGTCGAGACCGAGGTCGTAGTACATGACGATGGAGTCGGGGTCGCCGCCGGTCTCGCCGCAGACGCCGCAGACGAGGCCGGGGTTGGCCTCGCGGCCGCCCTCGACACCCATACCCACGAGCTTGGCGACACCCGCGTCGAGCGTCTCGAAGGGGTTGGTGCGCAGGAGCTTCTTGCGCAGGTAGGTGGGGATGAAGGCGCTCTCGACGTCGTCGCGGGAGAAGCCGAAGGCGGTCTGGGTGAGGTCGTTGGTGCCGAAGGAGAAGAAGTCGGCGTACTTGCCGATCTCGTCGGCGGTGACAGCGGCGCGGGGCAGCTCGATCATGGTGCCCACGGGGATGTCGAGCTCGCAGCCGAACTTCTTCTCGACCTCGGCGATGACCTGCTCCACCTGGGCGCGCACGATCGCGAGCTCCTCGGCGGTGGAGACGAGCGGGATCATGATCTCGGGCTCGGGGTCGAGGCCGCGGGCCTTGAGCTCGGCGGTGGCGGTGGCGATGGCACGCACCTGGAGCTCGTTGAGCTCGGGGTACATGANGCCGAGGCGGCAGCCGCGGAGGCCGAGCATGGGGTTGGCCTCGGCCATGGCGTCGATGCGGGCGAGCAGGGCGCTCTTCTCGGCGATGAGGGCCGGGTCGGCGCCGGTGGCCTNCATCTTGGNGATCTCGACGGCGAGCTCGCGCGGGCTGTCGAGGAACTCGTGCAGCGGCGGGTCGAGCAGGCGGATGATCATCGGGTGGCCGCTCATGGTCTCGAGCATCTGGAGGAAGTCGCCCTCCTGGGCCTCGGTGAGGTCCTTGACCGCGCGGTCCTTGACGTCCTTGTCCTCGGAGAGGATGTAGTCCTGGATGATGCGCTTGCGGTCGCCGAGGAACATGTGCTCGGTGCGGCAGAGGCCGATGCCCTGGGCGCCGAACTCGAGGGACAGCTTGGCGTCCTCGGGGTTGTCGGCGTTGGCACGCACGCCCATGACGCGGCCGAGGGACTCGTCGTCGCGGATCTCGTCGGCCCACTGGAGGATGGTGTCGAGGTCGCCGGCGAGCTCGGGCTTCACGAGCTCCACGGCGCCGAGGACCACGCGGCCGGTGGTGCCGTCGATGGTGATGACGTCGCCCTCGTGGAGCACCACGTCGGTGCCGCTGACCTTGGCCTCCTTGTTGGCGGCGTCGATCTTCAGGGCCTCAACGCCGCAGACGCAGGGGGCGCCCATGCCGCGGGCGATGACGGCGGCGTGGGAGGTCTTGCCGCCGTGCGAGGTCAGGATGCCCTCGGCGGCGACCATGCCCTTGAGGTCGTCGGGGTTGGTCTCCCAGCGCACGAGGATGCAGGGGCGACCCTGCTCGGCGAAGTCGACGGCGTCNGCGCTGGAGAAGACCACCTCGCCCACGGCGGCGCCGGGGCTGGCGTTGAGGCCGGTGGCCAGGACGTCCAGGTTGGCGTTGGGGTCGATCTGGGGGTGCAGGAGCTGGTCGAGCTGCTGGGGGTTGACGCGGCAGACGGCCTGCTCCTTGGTGATGTGGCCCTCGCGCTCCATGTCGATGGCGATGTGGAGGGCGGCCAGGGCGGTGCGCTTGCCCACGCGGGTCTGGAGCATCCAGAGCTTGCCGTTCTCGATGGTGAACTCGATGTCCATCATGTCGTGGTAGTGGTTCTCGAGGAGCTCGAAGATGTCCTNGAGCTGGGCGCCCGCCTCCTCGAGGCNCTCCATCTCCTTGAGCTCGGCGATGGGCTGGGTGTTGCGGATGCCGGCCACGACATCCTCGCCCTGGGCGTTGACCAGGAAGTCGCCGTAGTACTCGCGGGTGCCGTCGGCGGGGTTGCGGGTGAAGGCGACGCCGGTGGCGGAGTCGTTGCCCTTGTTGCCGTAGGCCATGATCTGGACGTTGACGGCGGTGCCGAGGTCGTCGNGGATCTTGTTCTGCTGGCGGTAGAGGATGGCGCGCTCGTTCATCCAGGAGCCGAAGACGGCCTCGATGGCGAGCTTCAGCTGCAGGTAGGGGTCCTGCGGGAAGGTGGCGACGCCGTCCACCACGATCTCGGGGTGGGCCTGGGTGTCGACGTTGTCGGAGAAGATCCTCTTGAACTGGGCCACGAGCTCCTTGAGGTCGTCGGCCGTGAGGTCGGTGNCGTTCTTGANGCCCTTGGCGAGCTTGCGCTGGGTGATGGCGTTCTCGAAGAGGTCGGCGTCCACGCCCATGACCACNTTGGAGAACATCTGGATGAAGCGGCGGTAGGANTCCCAGGCGAAGCGCGGGTTCTCGGTCTGGGCGATGATGCCCTCCACGGACTCGTCGTTGAGGCCGAGGTTGAGGACGGTGTCCATCATGCCGGGCATGGAGAACGGCGCGCCGGAGCGCACGGAGACGAGCAGCGGGTCGGCCGGGTCGCCCAGGCGCTTGCCCATGCGCTCCTCGAGGTCGGCGCGGGCGGCGTCGATCTCGTCGAGGACGCCCTCGGGCCAGGTGTTGTCGTTGCCGGAATAGGCGACGCAGGTCTGGCAGGTGATGGAGAAGCCGGGGGGCACGGGCAGGCCGATCTTGGCCATCTCGGCCAGGTTGGCGCCCTTGCCGCCGACGACGTAGTTCATCGAGGAGTCGGCCTCGGTGATGTCGTTGCCGGAGGCGTCGATGCCCCAGCGGTACACATGCTTGTTCGGGTCAGCCATAAATCTCCCTTTTGCTTGCGGCGCACGGGATGCGCCTCTCTCGCGCCCCGAAGGGCGCCTCGTGCCGATACATATATCAGTATCCAACCAAAACCGGCGAAGGTTGTCCACCGGTGAATGGCCAAGGACCTACTCGGAGCCCTGGGCCTCCCGCTCCCGGGCGGCGTACTCGGCGCGGATGCGCTTGAGCTCCTCGATCTGGGCGATGATCTCGTTGGCGGTCTCCTCGACGGCCTTCCCGCTGNTGTTGNTGATCATGCAGCCCAGGTGGCGCATGAGCTTGCGGGCCTCGGCCCGCTCGGCCACCACCTCGGCGGGGTCGGCGTAGGAGGCAGCGTAGTCGGACGCCCCGTCCTTGGACAGGCGGCGCATGCGGATGGAGACGAGGGTGTCGGTGGTGGACATGAGCCCGAAGATGCGGGCCGGGTCCACCTCCTCGAGCTCGATGGGGGGCTCGACGCCGAGGGCCAGGGGCACGTTGCCCACCTTGTATCCCATGAACGCGAGGTACATGGACAGCGGCGTCTTGGAGGTGCGGGAGACGCCGATGAGCACGATGTCGGCCTTGGGCNGGTCCTGCGGGTTGCGTCCGTCGACGTGCTCGACGAAGAACTCCATGGCGTCGATGCGNCGGAAGTAGCGGTCGTCGGCCTCGTGGTTGANGCCGGGGATGCCCACGGGCTCCTTGCCGGTGAGCGACGAGAGGATGGCGATGCCCGGGCCGAGCAGGTCGACCGACGGGATCTCGCGCTCGTCGAGCTCGCGGCGCACCTCGCGACGGAGGTCGGGGTCGACGATGGTGTGGAACACGGCACTGGGGTGCTCCGCGCTCTCCGGGTCGAGGGAGTCGAAGTACTCCCTCACCTGCCTGAGCGCCTGGAGCTTGGGAAGGNGTAGGATACGCACCGAGCCGAGGGGAAACTGCGCCGCGGCCGCGGTGACCACGCTCGACGCCGTCTCCCCCAGGGAGTCGGAGATGACGTGGATGACCGCGNNGTCGGNCGCGTAGTCGATGGCCTCCCCTTCGAAACTGTACTTAGCCAAGGGACCTCCTTGCGAGGAGTCTGTCGTTGACGGGCCTTGGCAATTTTACAAGTAACTAAAGGCCGCCTGCAACGCTTGGGAGCAGGCGGCCTTTTCAAAATAACAAGGGAGTTGGTTGCCTAACGACCCCTTCCCAAGGCGCCGAAGTCGGCCACACCGGAGAATACGGCGGCGAAGCGGTTGAGGAGCCGCAGGCGGTTCTCCCTCACGGCCGGGTCGTCGTCCATGACCATGACCTCGTCGAAGAAGCCGTCGATGGGGCCCCTGAGGGCGCCGAGGGCGGCCAGGGCGCCCTCGTAGTCGCCGGAGGCCAGGGCGGCGGACACGGCGGCCTGGCCGTTCACACAGGCGTCCAGGAGGCGCCTCTCCGCGTCGCCGAGGCCGCTCTCGTCCACGTCGCAGCCGAGGTCGGCGTCGGCGAGGTTGGCGGCGCGGGCGTAGGCCCCCGCGAGGGCCTCGAACAGCTCGGGGTCCTCCACCTGGGCCCGCTCCAGGGCCCGGGCGCGCTGGAAGAACTCGGCCGGGTCGATCACCGAGGCGGCGGAGACCGCGGCCACGGTGTCGGGGCCGATGCCCTCGTCCTTGGCCATGGTGGCCAGGCGCCCGAGGAAGAACTCCCTCACCCTCTGGGCGACGGCGCCGNGGTCGAAGGAGAGTCCCTGGTCCGCATAGGCGTCGAGGGAGGCATCGATGAGGTCGGAGAGGCTCGCCTGGGGCATGTCCTCGAGCATGTGGATGACGCCGATGGCGCTGCGGCGCTGGGCGAAGGGGTCCGAGGATCCCGTGGGCGGCTCGTCGATGGCGAACATGCCGCAGATGGTGTCGAGCTTGTCGGCCANGGCGACGGCCCGCGCGACGAGGCCCTCAGGGAGCTCGTCGNCGGCGAAGCGCGGGCGGTAGNNCTGGGCCACGGCGCTGGAGACCTCGTCGGGCTCNNNGGCCGCCTGGGCGTAGTAGCCGCCCATGACGCCCTGCTGGCTCGTGAACTCCACGACGGCCTGGGTGACGAGGTCGGCCTTGGCGAGGTGCGCGGCGCGGCGGGCGTGGTCCCGCTGCTCCTCGGTGCCGCCGGCCTCGGAGACCACCGCGGGGGCGAGGGCCACCATGCGGGCGGCCTTCTGGCCCATGGTGCCGAGGCGCTCCTGGAAGGTCACGGTCTCGAGCCTGGGCAGGTAGTCCTCGAGGGGGTGTTTNAGGTCCTCCTCGAAGAAAAANTTGGCGTCGTCGAGGCGGGCGCGCACCACGCGCTCGTTGCCGTCCACCACGGTCTCGGAGCAGGCCGGGTCGCCGTTGCCCNCGACGATGAAGGCCCGGGTGAGGTTGCCGTCGCCGTCGTACGTGGGGAAGTAGCGCTGGTGGGACAGCATGGACTCGCAGATGATCTCGTGGGGGACCGAGAGGAACTCCTCGTCGAAGCGGCCCACCAGGACCGTGGGCCACTCGCAGAGGTTGACCACCTCGTCGAAGACGCGGGCCGGGGTGTCCACGGTGACGCCGAACTCGGACTCCACGGCGGCGATGCCCTCGCGGATGCGGGCGGCGCGCTCCTCGTGGCCGAGGACGCGGGCGTCCTCGAGCACGGCCTCGTAGGCGGANGGCTCGGGCACGACGTGCTCGCCGGGGGCCAGCACGCGGTGGCCGCGGGTGGTGCGGCCGGAGGTGACGTCGGCGTAGGAGACGTCGAGCACCTCGTCGCCGAAGAGGGCGCAGATCCAGCGCACGGGCCGGCCGTAGCGCTCGTGGGTTGAGCCCCAGCGCTGGCTGCGGGGCCAGTCGAGGCCGGCGATGACGCGCTCGCAGAGGGGCGCGAGGATCTGCTCGGCGGGCACGGCGGGCTCGTCCACCTCGGCGAAGACGTAGTCCTTGCCGCCGTCCCCGCGAACCACGAGGTCGGCGGGGTCCACGCCCTTGCCGCGGGCGAAGCCGACGGCCGCCTTGGTGGGGTTGCCGTCGGCGTCGAACGCGATGGCGGCCGCCGGGCCGCGCATGACGGAGTGGGCGGCCTCGGTGGCGCAGGCGACGTCGGCCACGAGCACGGCGAGGCGCCGGGGGGTGGAGACGACGCGGACCCCGCCGTGGGCGAGCCCGGCGTCGTCGAGGCCGGCCTCGACGAGCCTCGCAAGCTGGGCGGCGGCACGGTCGAGGGGCGCGCTCGGCAGCTCCTCGGAGCCGATCTCGAGCAGGAAGTCCTTGGTCTGGGTCATGGGCTTACTCAACCTCCTTGGAGGCCACGCAGGCGAGGTAGCACTCGCACGCCGCCTTGGCGAGGGTGCGGACGCGCAGGATGTAGTTGGTGCGCTCGGTGGCGGACAGGGCGCCGCGGCTGTCGAGCAGGTTGAAGGCGTGGCTGCACTTGAGCACGCAGTCGTAGCCCGGGAGCGGCAGCCCGGCCTCGAGGCAGCGGCGGCACTCGCGCTCGTAGTCGTCGAACTTCTGGCGCATCATGGGGACGTCGGCGACCTCGAAGTTGTAGGCGGAGAACTCGCGCTCGTTCTCGAGGAAGACGTCGCCGTAGGTCATGGGCGTGCCGTCGGGCAGGTAGCTCCACACGAGGTCGTACACGGAGTCGACGCCCTGGGCGTACATGGCGATGCGCTCGAGACCGTAGGTGATCTCCACGGGCACCGGGTCGCACTCGATGCCGCCCACCTGCTGGAAGTAGGTGAACTGCGTGACCTCCATGCCGTTGAGCCACACCTCCCAGCCGAGGCCCCAGGCGCCCAGCGTGGGGCTCTCCCAGTCGTCCTCGACGAAGCGCACGTCATGCTTGGCCGGGTCGAGGCCGATGGCCTCGAGGCTGCCGAGGTAGAGCTCCTGCGCGTTGGCGGGGCTGGGCTTGATGAGCACCTGGAACTGGTAGTAGTGCTGCATGCGGTTGGGGTTCTCGCCGTAGCGGCCGTCGGCGGGGCGGCGGCAGGGCTGCGGGTAGCAGCAGGCCCAGGGGGCGGGGCCGAGGGAGCGGAGCAACGTCGCCGTGTGGAAGGTGCCGGCCCCGACCTCAGAGTCGTAGGGCTGCATCACGGTGCAGCCGCAACCGGCCCAGTAGTGCTCCAGGGCCAGGATCATGGCCTGGAACGTCAGTGCGTCCTTGTGCATAGGCTTCGTTCCCCTCGGGTGCGTGCGGTCATGGCGGCTTCCAATACTAGCCCTTCGGGGACCGCCGGTGAGGGGGAGCCGCCTAGCCCAGGAGCGCCACGTCGTTGAGGGGCCAGAAGATGAACCAGGCCTTGGAGGTCACCGAGTCGCGGCGGATGGGCCCGAAGTAGCGGGAGTCGAGGGAGTTGGTGCGGTTGTCGCCCATGACCCAGTACTCGTCCTCCCCTAAGGTGAGCGGGTAGGAGACGTCGCCGTCGAGGAAGGCGGCGTGGCGCCCCTCGATGGGCTCGGTGGGCTTCCCCCCGGTGTAGGGCTCGTCGAGCCGCTCGCCGTCGACGTAGACGGCACCGTCGCGNATGNCNACGGTCTGGNCGGGGGTGGCGATGACGCGCTTGATGAGCGTCGTGGAGGGCTGCTCGGGGTCGTGGAAGGTGACGACGTCGCCGGCGGCGGGCCCGGAGCCGAGGTAGCTGACCTTCTCCCCCAGCACGCGGTCGCCCACCTGGATGGTGTCGACCATGGACTCCGTGGGGATCTCGAAGGGCTCGGCGACGTAGGCCCGCACGAAGACGGCCACGGCCACCGCCACGGCGACCACGGCCACCCACTCGACGACGTCCCGGAGGCGGGACGGGCCCTTTCTCCCAGCGGAACCGGTACCTGCCATGGCTGCCTCCTCGACCTCGACTCGTTCCANCNACTTTACCCGGACAGGAGCCCCGACTCCACGAGGAAGGCGCGCTCCTCGTCGGTGATGGGCGCGGAGGCGAGGAGGTCGGGGCGTCGGCGGGCGGTGCGCACGAGGGCGTCGCGCCTGCGCCAGGCGTCCACCCGGGCGTGGTCGCCCGAGAGGAGCACCCCCGGCACGTCCATGCCCTCGAACGACGCGGGCCGGGTGTACTGGGCGTACTCGAGGAGCCCGTCCGAGAACGACNCCTCCTGAGCCGANCGCTCGNCGCCGAGGGCGCCGGGGAGCAGCCTCACCACGGCGTCGGTGACGGCCATGCAGGCGAGCTCCCCGCCCGTGAGGACGTAGTCGCCCAAAGAGAGCACGTCGTCGGCCAGGGTGTAGCAGCGCTCGTCCATGCCCTCGTAGCGGCCGCAGACGAAGAGCAGGCGCTCCTCGGCCGCGAGCTCGCGGGCCACGTCCTCGGTGAAGGTGCGGCCGGCGGGCGAGAAGAACACCGTGCGGGGCGCCGCCCCCTCCCCCGCCAGCTCGCGGACGCACTCGAAGACGGGCGCGGGCTTCATGAGCA
>NZ_CAJMXC010000001.1:0-74569 GCF_905219715.1 Olsenella sp. CU969 | reverse complement strand
GCGCCCGCCCCCGACACCACGGCCGCCTTTATGGAGGCCCTCGAGGAGGGCGGCCTCCACGGCAGGGCNTGCCGCCGTCATGGGCTGGCTCCCGGCGACACCGGCTCCGTGGACCTCACCCGGGATGCCGACGTCCTGGCCGGCGAGCCGCCCCTCGTGGGGGTGGAGNCGGGGGAGGTGCTGCCGGTGGCCTCCTTCGACGACGACCCGCTGGCCGCCGAGGCGGGGGAGGCCCGCGCCGCGGCGCGGGCCGACGTCGAGGCCTCCGTGGGCCGCAGCGCCGCCATGATGAGCCTGCTCGTCATCCTCAGCCGCATCACGGGGTTTCTCCGCACCTGGGGCCAGGGGGCCGCCATCGGCGGGGCCATGCTCGCCAGCTGCTACACCGTGGCCAACAACCTGCCAAACCAGCTCTACGAGCTTGTCATGGGCGGCATGCTCGTCACCGCCTTCCTTCCGGTCTACCTCTCGGTCAAGGAGNAGGGGGGCCGCGAGCGGGCGAGCGCCTACACGTCCAACCTCGTGACCATCGTGCTCGTGGTCATGGGGGCGGTGGCCCTGCTGNGTTTCGTGTTCGCGTCCCAGGTGGTGCTCACCCAGTCCTTCGGCGCCACCGAGGACTTCGACCACGGACTCGCCATCTACTTCTTCCGCTTCTTCGTGGTGGAGGTCGTGCTCTACGGCCTCTCCTCGGTGTTCTCCGGGGTGCTCAACGCCGAGCGCGACTACTTCTGGTCCACGGCGGCCCCGGTCTTCAACAACATCATCTGCACCGCGAGCTTCGCCGCGTACGCCCTGCTCGTGGGTACCGAGCCCGCGGCCGCCGTGCTGGCCCTGGCCGTGGGCAACCCCCTCGGCGTGGCGGTGCAGGTGCTCATGCAGATGCCCAGCCTGAGGCGCCACGGCATACGGCTGCGCCTCTCCGTCGACCTGCACGACCCTGCCCTCAGGGAGACCCTCTCCATCGGCGTGCCCTCCCTCGTTGTCATGGTGGTGAGCTTCGCCACCGTCTCGGTNCAGACGANCTGCGTGCTCTCCTCCACGTNGTCCGGCGCCGCCGTGGCCTNCTACGCNAGGCTCTGGTACACGCTGCCCTACGCCATCCTGGCGGTGCCGGTCANCACGGCCATGTTCACCGAGNTATCCCACGCCTATGCCGCCCGGGACATCCCCGGCTTCGTATCCGGCATCTCCTTGGGGTGCTCGCGCATCCTGTTCTTCCTCGTGCCCATGGCCGTCCTGCTTGTGGTGTTCTCGCCCCAGCTCTCCCAGCTCCTCAACGCCGGGTCGTTCACGGCCGAGGAGACGTCCATGATCGCCGGCTACCTCTCGGCCCTGGCCGTCTCGCTGCCATTCTACGGGGTCTGCACGTACCTGCAGAAGGTGTGCTCCTCCTGGCGCCGCATGCGCCTGTTCGCCGTNGCCANCNTCGTNGCCGGCGTGGTCCAGGTGGTCTTCTGCCTCGCCCTTACCCCGGTCTGGGGCTACGTGGTGCCCGGCCTCTCGTCGCTCTTCTTCTTCGTCGCCGTCGACGTGGTCACCTTNGTCCAGCTGCGCCGAGAGCTCGGACCCATCGGCTTCAAGGCCCTCCTCGCCTGCGCCGTGCGCTCCCTGGCCCTGGGCCTCGCCGGCGGCGCCGCGGGGGCCCTCCTGGTGTGGGCGCTCACCGGCCCCGCCGGCCTCGGAGGCCCGGGCCTCGCCAAGGGCCTCCTGGTCTGTGTGGCGGCGGGCCTGCCGGCCCTCGCGGTCACCTTCGGCGGTGCCATGGCGCTTCGCCNCCCCGAGNCGTCCTTCCTCCGGTCCATGGTGGGCAGGGTGGCCTCGCGCAGGGCTGCCTAGGCCGTCGCGGCCCCCAAAGTGAAAACCTTGTTTCAGCTGGTTTTGCATTCTGCTAACGAGCCGACCGCTCATGGGCCGTTCGCTACCATCTGTCCAAGGTATCAGCGCGTTCGCCGATGCGACGTGGTTCTCGACGTCGTCGGCTCTCGCACTACGCAAGGGNGATAGCCATGAAGTTCTCCAACGTCTCGCGTCGTGGGTTCGTCCAGGCCATGGGTGTGGCCGGTGCCGCCGGCGCGGTGGCCCTCACCGGATGCGGCAACTCCGCCTCCGGAGGCGGGGCGGGCGCCGGCTCCGACGGCGGCAAGTTCAAGCTGGGCGGCATCGGCCCCGTTACCGGCCCCACCGCCATTTACGGCAACGCCTGCAAGAACGCGGCCCAGATCGCCGTTGACGAGATCGACGCCTCGGACTCCACGTTCAAGTTCGACTACCGCTTCGAGGACGACGAGAACAACGCCGAGAAGTCGGTCAACGCCTTCAACACCCTCAAGGACTGGGGCATGCAGATGCTCATGGGCACCACCACCACGGCCCCGTGCATCGCGGTGTCCAAGGAGGCCAACGCTGACAACATTTTCGAGCTGACGCCCTCGGCCTCCTCCACCGACGTCATCGGCGGCCAGGAGGATGCGAGCGGCAACATCTCCGAGACGCGCAAGCCCAACGTCTTCCAGATGTGCTTCACCGACCCCAACCAGGGCGTCGCGTNGGCCAAGTACATCTCCGAGCAGAAGCTCGGCACCAAGGTGGGCATCATCTACGACAGCTNCGACGCCTATTCCACCGGCATCGACCAGAAGNTCCNCGCCGAGGCCAAGCAGGTGAGCCTCGAGGTGGTAGCCAACGAGGCCTTCACCGCCGACAGCGCCACCGACTTCTCCACGCAGCTCAACAACTGCAAGAATGCCGGCGCAGACATTCTCTTCCTCCCCATCTACTACACCCCGGCCTCCATCATCCTCAAGCAGGCCAACGACATGGGCTACAAGCCCAAGTTCTTCGGTGTCGACGGCATGGACGGCATTTTGACCCTCGCGGGCTTCGACGAGTCCCTCGCCGAGGGCGTCATGCTGCTCANCCCCTTCAACGCCGACGCCACCGACGAGAAGACCCAGGCNTTCGTGAAGTCGTACAAGGACAAGTTCGGTGAGATCCCCAACCAGTTCGCCGCCGACGCCTACGACTGCGTCTACGCCCTGCAGGCGGCCCTCGAAAAGGGCGGTTGCACGCCCGACATGAGCGCCTCCGACGTCTGCGACAAGCTCGTGGAGGTCTTTACCTCCGGCGACTTCACCTTCGACGGCCTTACCGGCGAGACCATGGCCTCGTCCGACACGGGCGAGGTCTCCAAGGAGCCCAAGGGCATGGTCATCCAGGGCGGCCAGTACGTTGGCATGGAGTAGCACTGCCCAATGTAAGTGCTGCGTAACAAGAAAGCTGTGACACCGCGGGGGTCACCTATATTCAGGTGACCCCCGCACCTAGGCGCGGGGAGCCTGTCANTCCCAACCAGGAGGGGAGGCGCTTTGGAGTTTTTGACCAACCTGATCAACGGCGTCAGCCTGGGCAGCGTGTACGCGATCATCGCCCTTGGCTACACCATGGTCTACGGCATCGCTAAAATGCTCAACTTCGCCCACGGCGACGTCATCATGGTGGGCGGCTACATCGNCTTCATCACGTTCAACACCCTTGGGCTCAACCCGCTTCTCGCCGTGCTCGCCGCCGTGGTGGTCTGCACGCTTTTGGGCATGGGCATCGAGCGCGTGGCCTACAAGCCCTTGCGCCAGTCGCCGAGCCTCACGGTGCTCATCACGGCCATCGGCGTGTCGTACCTGCTGCAGAACCTAGCACTGCTCATCTGGGGCTNCAACCCCCGNGTCTNNACGTCCGTGGNGGCGGGCTGGCCGCAGGTCGTGCNCTTCGACGGGCGNCTGACCATCTCGGCCGAGACCATCGTCACCNTTGCGTGCTCCGTGGTCATCATGGTGGCCCTGGGCCTGTTCACCGCCAAGACCAAGATGGGCAAGGCCATGAGGGCCTGCTCCGAGGATCCCGGNGCGGCGCGGCTCATGGGCATCAACGTGGACAGCACCATCTCCACCACCTTTGCCATCGGCTCGGGGCTCGCCGCCGTGGCGGGCGTGCTGCTCTGCAGCTCCTACCCGGTGCTCCAGCCCACCACGGGTGCCATGCCCGGCATCAAGGCCTTCACGGCGGCCGTCTTCGGCGGCATCGGCTCCATCCCCGGCGCCGTGCTCGGCGGCCTGCTCTTGGGCATCATCGAGACCTTTGCCAAGGCCTATATCTCCACCCAGCTGTCAGACGCCGTGGTGTTTGCCGTGCTCATCATCGTCTTGCTGATCAAGCCCTCCGGCCTGCTCGGCAAGTACGTTCCCGAGAAGGTTTAGGAGGAGGCCATGGCATCTAAGACGACCGTTTCGGCCCAGGCCCCCACGTTCGCAGCGCGCCTCTCTGAGGCCGTACGAGGGGCCTTCGGCACCTACGCCCTTGTGGTCATCGCCTTCCTGATCGTCCAGGGCCTGATTGCCACGGGNTCCATCACGANCGCCCTCCAGGGCCAGCTCGTGCCCATCTGCGTCTACATCTGCGCCGCCGTGTCGCTCAACCTCGTGGTGGGTATCTCCGGCGAACTCTCCTTGGGCCATGCCGGCTTCATGAGCGTGGGCGCTTTCACCGGCGTCGTCATGGCCTCGCTTCTGGCCGACGTCATCCCCAACGATGCCCTGCGCCTTTTGGTGTCGGTTGCCACCGGCGGCTGCTTCGGCGCCCTTGCCGGCTTTTTGGTGGGCGNGCNCGTCATGCTCCTNTCCGGCGACTACCTCGCCATCGTGACCTTGGCGTTCGNCGAGATCATCAAGAACATCGTCAACAACCTNTATGTGGGCCGCGATGCCGCGGGCCTCCACATGTCGCTCAGCTCGGTGGCCGACCTCGGCATGAACCACGGCGTCGTCATCATCAACGGCCCCCAGGGAGCCGTGGGCATCGACAAGCTCTCCACGTTCGCAGCCGGCTTCGTCCTTATTCTCGTCACGCTCTTCGTGGCGCTCAACCTCGTGCGCAGCAGAAGCGGCCGCGCCATCATGGCCGTGCGCGACAACCGCATCGCGGCCGAGTCGGTGGGCATCAATATCACCAAGTACCGCCTTATGGCCTTCGTCGTGGCCGCTGCCTTGGCCGGTATGGCGGGCACGCTCTATGCCATGAACTTCTCAAGCGTCGTCGCCGGCCGCTTCGACTACAACACGTCCATCCTCATCCTGGTGTACGTGGTGCTCGGCGGCATCGGCAACGTCCGTGGCTCCATCATTGCCGCGGCCATTCTCACGATCCTGCCCGAGTTCCTGCGCTTTATGGCCGACTACCGCATGCTCATCTACGCCGTCGTGCTCATCTGCGTGATGGTGCTGCCCAACATCCCTGCAGTACAGCGCGTGATGGAGGCGGTCAAGAGAAAGGTCCCGTGGCTCTCCGA
Source organism: Olsenella sp. CU969 (assembly GCF_905219715.1). Taxonomy (NCBI): domain Bacteria; kingdom Bacillati; phylum Actinomycetota; class Coriobacteriia; order Coriobacteriales; family Atopobiaceae; genus Olsenella; species Olsenella sp. CU969. The sequence continues at coordinate 69,228 of NZ_CAJMXC010000001.1, read as the reverse complement.
CAAGGACGCCATCGAGGAACCCGACATGGTCACGACGGGAGGCGACAGCCGTGGCTGATCCCAAGAAGACTTCTGCAGACCTCAAGGCCCGTGCNGCGCAGGGGTCCTACCGGGTGCAGNCCGCCCGCGCCAAGGGCGACGAGGNGCCCGTCAAGGCCCCCCAGTCTCCCAAGCGCGGCACGCGCATGGTGCCCCTACNTTCCGACGGCATCGTCCCCGAACGCGACGTGCATGCCACGCCGGTGCTCGAGTGCCGCCACCTTGGCATCGACTTCGGCGGCCTCCACGCCGTGGAGGACTTCAACCTCATCGTGGGCAAGACCGAGATCGCCGGCCTCATCGGCCCCAACGGCGCCGGCAAGACCACGGTGTTCAACCTGCTCACAAAGGTCTATCAGCCCACCCGCGGCACCATCCTGCTCGACGGGCACGACACTGCGGGCAAGAGCACGGCCAAGGTGAGCCAGATGGGCATCGCCCGCACGTTCCAGAACATCCGCCTGTTCTCGAGCCTCACGGTGGAGGAGAACGTCACCATCGGCCTGCACNACGCCATCGGGTGCGGCATGTGGAGCGGCATCTTCCGCCTGCCCCGCTACTGGGTGAGCGAGAAGGAGTTCCACGACCGCTCCTTGGAGCTGCTCGACGTCTTCGGCATGGCCGGCCTGGCCCACGTCCAGGCCGGCAACCTGCCCTACGGCGCCCAGCGGCGCCTCGAGATCGTGCGTGCGCTGGCCACGGGCCCCAAGTTGCTGCTCCTCGACGAGCCCGCGGCCGGCATGAATCCCAGCGAGACCACTGAGCTCATGGAGAACATCCGCAAGATTCGCGACCAGTTCCAGATCGCCGTGCTGCTCATCGAGCACGACATGGACCTGGTCATGGGCATCTGCGAGGGCATTGCCGTGCTCAACTTCGGCCGCATCATCGCCAAGGGAACTCCCGACCAGATCCAGGGCAACCCCCAGGTCGTCGAGGCGTACCTCGGCGCGTCCGCGAAGGAGGCGTAGGGCCATGGCGCTGCTCAAGGTTACCGACCTCAACGTGTACTACGGCAACATCCACGCCATCAAGGACGTCTCCTNCGAGGTCGAGGAGGGTGAGATTGTCACGCTCATCGGTGCCAACGGCGCTGGCAAGACNACCACGCTCAACACCGTGGCGGGCCTGCTCACCCCGCGCTCCGGTACCGTCGAGTTCAAAGGCGAGGAGCTCTCCCGCGTCCCGGCCCACCACACCGTGGGCCGCGGCATGGCCCTCTGCCCCGAGGGCAGGCGCGTGTTCCTCAACATGTCGGTGCGAGAGAACCTCGAGATGGGGGCCTTCACCCGNAGCGACTCCGNNGNCCGAGANACCATCTCCACGGTCTTCGACCGCTTCCCGCGCCTCAAGGAGCGCGAGGGGCAGAGCGCGGGCACCCTTTCCGGCGGCGAGCAGCAGATGCTCGCCATGGGCCGGGCCATGATGAGCCGGCCCTCCCTGCTCATGCTCGACGAGCCGTCCATGGGCCTCGCTCCCATTCTCGTGGACGAGATCTTCGACATCGTCAAAGAGCTCCACGAGGCGGGGACCACCGTCCTTCTGGTGGAGCAGAACGCCGCCAAGGCCCTCTCCATCGCCGACCGCGCCTACGTGCTCGAGACCGGCAGGGTGTCCATGGCCGGCGACGCCTCCGACCTCGCCCACGACGACCGCGTGCGCAAGGCCTACCTGGGCGGCTGAGGCCGTTTCCGCCCGGTGCGGGGAGGGNNCGCCGCCCCTCCCCGTTGACTTTACTAGGGTAAAGTGCTTTACTCTGCTNAAGCATCCGCNACCCCGTCCCCGAGGAGGCGCCAATGATCCACGGCACCCCGCGCGGTTTCCGCGACATCCTGCCCGAGGAGGCCCTGGCCCGCGAGGCCCTGGCCGACACCGTGAGGCGCGTCTTCTCCGACCACGGCTACCTTCCCNTGGAGACGNCCCTGNTCGAGAGCCGCGAGGTCCTCGAGCGGGCCGGCCGCATCCGCGGCGTGCCGTTCCAGCTCATCGACGCCGACGACCGGCTCCTTATGCTGCGCCCCGACCTCACGCTGCCCATCGCCCGGCTCGTGGCCGGCCGGATGGGGGAGGGCGACCTCCCGGCGCGCCTGCGATACGCCGCCCCCGTGGTACGCGAGCAGCGCAGCCTTTCCGGCGAGGCGCGCCAGTTCACCCAGCTGGGCGTGGAGCTCGTGGGCGCCCCCGACGGNGAGGCCGAGGCGGAGGTCGTGGGCATCCTCATGGAGACCCTCGGGGCCGTGGGCCTCTCGGGTTGCACGGTCGTGTGCGGCTCGGTGCGCCCCCTTGCCGCGGCCATCGGGGCCGCCGGCGTCTCCCGCGCCGAGGCCGACAGGATCCTGGCCTTGGTGCACTCCTCCGACCTTGTGGGCCTCGACGCCTTCGTGGCCTCCCTGGACGTCCCCGCCCCCGCCGCCGCGGCGCTCCGCGGGCTGCCACGCTCCATGGGCGGGGTCGAGGCGCTCGACGCCGTGGACGCCCTGCTTGGCGCCGCCGGCGTGGCCGAGGCCGACCGCGGCACGGCGGAGCTCCGCGCCCTGGCCGGGGCCGTGGCGTCCGGGCCGGTGCCCCTGGCCTTTGACTTCTCCATCGCCAACTCGTTCGACTACTATACGGGCCTCGTGTTCAAGGCCTTCGCCCCCGGGTTCTCCTCGAGCGTGGCCTCCGGCGGCCGCTACGACGCCGTGCTGGCCAACCTGGACGTTCCGGCCGTGGGGGCCTGCGGCTTCGCCCTGTCCCTCGAGCGCCTCCAGGGCGCCCTCGACGTCCGCGACGGCGGGGGAGACGACCGTCCGCTGCGCGTCGCCGTGCCCAAGGGCTCGCTCTTCGGGCCCTGCGTGGACCTCCTCGAGGCCGCGGGCCTGCCCGTGGACGACCTGCGCGACCCCGGCCGGCGCCTCGNTGTGGCCGCCGGCGACGTGGAGTACGTGATCGTGCGCGCCACCGACGCCCCCGCCTTCGTGGCCTGGGGAGGCGCCGACTGCGGCGTGTGCGGCACCGACTCCCTGTTCGAGGCCGACCTCGACCTCGTGCAGCTGGAGGACCTGCGCTTCGGCGCCTGCCGCTTCGTCGTGGCCGAGCCCGCGGGCTCCGCGGGGGCCGCCGACGCCGCCTTCGCCCGGCGCGGCTCCTACCGGGTGGCCACCAAGTACCCCCGCGTCACCCAGGCGTACTTCGACTCCGTCGGCTGCCCCGTGGACATCCTCGCGCTCCACGGCAACATCGAGCTCGGGCCCATCGTGGGCATGGCCGACCGCATCGTGGACATCACCGCCACCGGCACCACCCTGCGCGAGAACGACCTCGTGGTGGTGGCCGANGACGTCATGGACTGCTCGGCCCGCTTCTTCGCGGGGCCGGCGGCCTTCCGCAGCGACGCACGGATCAGGGCGCTCGGGGCTAGGCTCCGGGACGCCGTCGAGAAAGGCTGACCCCCATGAGAAGGATCACGCTCGAGGGTGGCGCCACCCTCACGAACGACGACCTGCGCCGCTCCGGGGCGCTGCCCGCCGACGCCGTGGCGGCCGCCGAGGCCATCGTCGACGCGGTGCGTACCGGTGGCGATGAGGCCGTGCGCGNCTTCTGCCTCGAGTTCGACGGTGCGGCCCCACGCTCCTTCCGCGTGCCCGACGACGTCGTGGCCGCCTCCCTCTCCCAGGTGGACCCGCGGTTCCTCGCCGCCCTCGAGAGGGCCCACGACCAGATCGAGGACTTCCACTGCCGCGAGGTGCGCCAGTCGTGGTTCACGACCAAGCCCGACGGGACCCTCCTGGGCGTCAAGGTGTCGCCTTTGGTCTCCGTCGGCATCTACGTGCCCGGNGGCCGCGCCCAGTACCCCTCCACCGTGCTCATGAACGCCGTCCCCGCCAAGGTTGCGGGGGTGGGGAGGGTGGTCATGGTCACCCCGCCCCAGCGCGACGGCTCGCTCTCCGCCTACACCCTGGCGGCCGCGGTCGTGGCGGGCGTCGACGAGGTCTATGCCGTGGGCGGCGCCCAGGCCGTGGCCGCCCTCGCCTACGGCACCGAGACCATCCCCCGCGTCGACAAGGTCTGCGGCCCCGGCAACGCCTTCGTCGCCGCCGCCAAGCGCCGCGTCTCGGGCGACGTGGNCATCGACATNATCGCGGGNCCGTCGGAGGTGTGCGTGCTGGCCGACGACACGGCCAACCCCGCCGTGGTGGCCGCCGACCTCATGGCCCAGGCCGAGCACGACCCCTTGGCCGCGAGCTACCTCGTCACGACCTCCGCCGCCCTGGCCGACGCCGTGGAGGGCGCCCTCGACCTGCTCTGCGCCCAGTCGCCCCGCGCGGACGTCACCCGCGCCTCCCTCGACGGCCAGGGCGCCGTCGTGCTCTGCGACACGATGGACGCGGCCGTGGCGGCCGTGAACCGCATCGCCCCCGAGCACCTGGAGCTCTGCGTGGCCGACGCCGTCGCGCTCCTCGGCTCCATCCGCAGCGCCGGCGCCATCTTCGCCGGCCACTGNAGNNCGGAGCCTCTGGNCGACTACGTGGCGGGTCCCAACCACACGCTGCCCACCGGGGGCACGGCCGCCTTCTCGAACCCGCTCTCCGTGGACGACTTCACCACCTCCTCGAGCGTGGTCTGCTACTCGCCGGCCGGCATGGAGGCCGACGCCGACGCCACCCAGACCCTGGCCCAGGCCGAGGGCCTCTGGGCCCACGCGCTCTCCGTGGGCATGCGCCGCCGCCTGCGCGAGCGCGGCCCTGGGACCCCGTGGGAGGNGCTCTGCGAGGACGCCGCCGCGGCCGCCTGGCCCGAGACCCTCTCGGAGCCCGGCCGACCTGAGCTCGACTTCGAGACGGGCGGTGACTGACATGGGCCTCTCCGAGCGGGCCCGCGCCCTCGTGCGCCCGGAGGTGGCGGACCTCGAGCCCTACGACCCCGGGTTCGTGGAGTGCCGGGTCAACCTCTCGGCCAACGAGAGCACCTGGCCGCGCCCCCCGGCGCTCGAACGGGCCGTCCGCGAGGCCCTGGCGGCGACGCCCCTCAACCGCTACCCCGACCCCATGGCCAACGGCCTGCGCGACGCCCTTGCGGCGTGGCACGGCGTCGACCGCTCCCAGGTGGTGGTAGGCAACGGCGGGGACGANCTGATCTTCGACCTGCTTCTGGCCTTCGGGGGGGCCGGCCGCACCGTGCTGGATATGCCCCCCACCTTCTCGGTCTACGACATCTACGGAAGGCTCGTGGGCTCCACGGTCGTGGCCGTGCCGCGCGACCCCGAGACGTTCGAACCCGCCTGGGACGAGGTCCTTGCCGCCGCGCGCACCGCGGACGTCGCCGTGCTGACCACGCCCAACAACCCCACGGGCAACACCGTGGCCCCGGACCGTGTGGAGGCCCTCTGCGAGGCCTGCCCCGGCGTCGTGCTGGTGGACGAGGCCTACGGCGAGTTCGCGCCGTCCATGGGGAGCGCGGCGGCGCTGCTCGACCGCCATCCCAACCTCTGCGTGCTCCACACGCTCTCCAAGGCCTTCGCCATGGCCGGCGCCNGCGTGGGCTACATCCTGGCCTCCCCGGAGCTTGTGGACGTCTTCGCCGCCGTGCGCCAGCCCTACACCGTGAACGTGCTGTCCCAGGCCGCCGCCACGGCTGTCGTGGAGGGGCGCGACCTCGCCCNGGCCGCGGTGGCCGACGTCGTGGCCGAGCGCACCCGCCTCACGGGGGGCCTGCGCGCCCTCGGCCTGCGCGTATGGGACTCCGAGGCCAATTTCGTGCTCGTGCGCGTGCCGGACGCCCATGCCGTGCGGCAGCGTCTCGCCCGGGACTTCTCCATCCTCGTGCGCGACCTCTCCTTTGCGCCGGGGCTCAGGGACTGCCTGCGCGTCACCGTTGGCACGCCCGAGGAGGACGACGCCGTCCTCGACGCCCTGCGCCGGATCCTCAGACCCGTCCCTTCCAGCTCCTAGGGGGAACCATGAGACGAGCCACCGTCACCCGCACCACCGGCGAGACCGACATCGCCGTCACCCTCGACCTCGACGGCACCGGCGTCGTGGACGTCCGCACCGGGGTGGGCTTCTTCGACCACATGCTCGACGCCTTCGGGCGCCACGGGCTCTTCGACCTCACGGTGCGCTGCGTGGGCGACCTCGACGTGGNCGCCCACCACACCGTGGAGGACACCGGCATCGTGATCGGCGCGTGCATCCGCGAGGCGCTTGGCGACAAGGCCGGGGTCGCCCGGTTCTCCCAGTGCCTCGTGCCCATGGACGAGGCACTGGTCCTGGCCTGCGTGGACCTCTCGGGCCNCGGCGAGCTCTTCTGGGACGTCCCGATCCCCGTGCCCTCCATAGNCACCTTCGACTCGCAGCTGGCCCACGAGTTCTTCGCCGGCCTGGCCCGCGACGCCGGGGCCACGCTCCACATGCGCGAGCTTGCCGGCGAGAACGGCCACCACATCGTGGAGGCCGCCTTCAAGGCCGCCGGCCGGGCGCTGCGCTTTGCCTGCGGGCCCGACCCCCGCGTGACCGGGGTGCCCTCCACCAAGGGGACGCTCTGATGGCCGTCTGCGTGCTCGACTACCACAAGGGCAACCTCATGAGCGTGGCCCGCGCCCTCGACCGCTCCGGCGCCGACGTCGTGGTGAGCGACGACCCCGGGGTCGCGGCCGCCTCCGACGGCCTCGTCATCCCCGGCGTGGGTGCCTTCGCCGACGCCATGGGGTACATGGAGGCCTCCGGGCAGGCCGAGGCCGTGGCCCACGCCCGCGCCCGCGGCGTTCCCATCCTCGGTATCTGCCTCGGCATGCAGCTGTTCTGCTCCCGCGGCCGCGAGGGCGGCGAGGGCTGGCGGCCGGNCCTGGGCTTCCTTCCCGGAGGGTGCACGCGCTTGGAGTCCTCGCGCCTCAAGGTGCCCCACGTGGNGNGGGACGAGCTCGACCTCACGCCCCTCGGCCGCGCCTGCCCCCTGCTCGCCGGCGTGGGGGAGGGGTCGCACATGTACTNCACCCACTCGTACGCNCTGGACGACNGCTGCGACCCCGACGTGGTGTGCGCCAAGACCCACTACGCGCGTAGCTTCCCCTCGGTGGTCTGGAAGGNCAACGTCTTCGGCNGCCAGTTCCACCCCGAGAAGAGCTCCGGCGCCGGCCGTCCCATCCTCGAGAACTTCGTCGCCCTCGTGAAGGGGGGTCTGCCCCTATGATCGTCTACCCCGCCATCGACCTCGTCGCGGGCGACGTGGTGCGCCTGCGCCAGGGCGTCCGCAGCGAGATGGACGTGTACTCCTCCGATCCCGTGGCCCAGGCCGAGGCCTTCGCCGCCGCGGGCGCCGGGTGGGTCCACATGGTGGACCTCTCCCGCGCCTTCGGCGAGGACGAGGCGGCCTGCGCCGCCAACATGGACGCCATTCGCGCCGTCTGCGAGCGGGTCCCTGTGCGCGTGGACGCCGGCGGCGGCGTGCGCGGCCTCGCCGACGTCGAGCGCCTCCTGGACGCCGGCGTCTCCCGCGTGTCCATCGGCACGCCGCTGGTGCGCGACCCGGGCTTCGCGGCCGAGGCCGTGGCGCGCTTCGGCGACGCCGTGGCGGCCGACGTCGCGGCCAAGGGCGGCGCCGTGCGCGTGGACGGCTGGCGCNACGAGGCCCCCGTGTCCCTGGAGACCCTCCTCGCCTCCGTGGTCGGGATGGGCTTCTCGCACCTCGTGTACACCGACGTATCCCGCGACGGCATGCAGACGGGCGTGGACCCGGAGGCCTACCGCGCCGTCGCGGCCGCCTGCGGGTTTCCTGTCACGGCCTCGGGCGGCGTGACCACCGTGGAGGACGTCCGGAGGCTCGCGGCCCTCGGCGACGGCGTCGTCGAGGGGGTCGTCTGCGGGCGGGCCCTCTANGAGGGGACCCTCGACCTCGCCGAGGCGCTCGCCGCGGCGGGAGGGGAGTGACCATGCTCGCCAAACGCGTGATCCCGTGCCTCGACGTCAAGGACGGCCGGGTGGTCAAGGGCGTGAACTTCGTCTCCCTGCGCGACGCCGGCGACCCGGTGGAGCTCGCCTCCGCCTACGACGCCGCGGGCGCCGACGAGGTCGTGTTCCTCGACATCTGCGCCACGAGCGACGACCGCGCCACCACCGTGGGCATGGCCTCCGACGCCAGCCGGCGCCTGGGCATCCCCTACACCGTGGGCGGCGGTTTTCGCGACCTCGCGGCCATGCGGGCCATGGTGGCCGCGGGCGCCGACAAGGTCTCGGTCAACTCGGCCGCCGTGCGCGACCCGTCGCTCATCTCGGCCGCCGCGGCGGCCTTCGGGAGCCAGGCCGTGGTGTGCGCTGTGGACGCCCGCGCCACGGGCCCCAACCGCTGGGAGGTCTACACCGCCGGCGGGCGCACCGCCACGGGCANNGACGCCGTGGCCTGGTGCGAGGAGGCCGCCCGCCGTGGCGCCGGCGAGATCCTGCTCACCTCCATGGACCGGGACGGCACCAAGGAGGGCTTCGACCTCGCCCTCACCCGCGCCGTGGCCCGCGCCGTGCCCGTCCCCGTCATCGCCTCGGGCGGCGTNGGGAACCTCGAGCACTTCGCCGAGGGCGTCCTCGAGGGGGAGGCAGACGCCGTGCTCGCGGCGAGCGTCTTCCACTTCGGGACCTTCTCGGTGAGGCAGGTCAAGGAGTACATGGCGAGCCAAGGCATCCCGGTGCGGCTGGACTTCTAGGCCGCGGCCGCGCGTCGTGCGGCGCTATGCTTCTCGGAACGAACACGCGTAGGGGAGGAGACCCATGGACCGTGCCCAGGGCGACGCCGACGGCGTCGTGGAGATAGACGAGGCCACCGTGCGCCTCGACGGGGACGGGCTCGTGCCCGCCGTCGTGCAGCAGGCCGGCACCGGAGAGGTGCTCATGGTGGCGTGGATGAANGAGCGCTCCCTCGAGCTCACCCGCGAGACGGGGACCACGTGATTCTGGTCNCNCTCCCGCCGGGAGCTCTGGAACAAGGGGGCCACGAGCGGCAACGTGCANACCGTGCGGCGCATCCTGGTGGACTGCGACGGCGACACCCTCCTCGTGGAGGTGGACTCGCCCGGCCCCGCCTGCCACACCGGCAACCGCTCCTGCTTCTNCCGGCAGCTCTCGCCCACGGCCGCCGTCGACTTCGAGGAGGCCTAGCCATGGGGGAGAGGACCGCCAACGTGGAGCCGAGGCCCGTCGGCCCCGTGCTCGAGGAGCTCGCCGCCACCATCGCGGGGCGCTGGGACGCCGACCCCGAGGCCTCCTACACCGTGCGTCTGCTCAAGGGGCCCGAGGACCGCGTGCTCAAGAAGGTGTGCGAGGAGGCGGTGGAGGTGGCGCTGGCGTCCAAGGACGGCGACCACGACCACGTCCGCTACGAGGCGGCCGACCTCGTCTACCACCTCATGGTCTGCCTGGAACGCCAGGGCGTCTCGCTCGAGGAGCTGGCGGGGGAGCTGGCGGCGCGCTTCAAATAGCCGTCGCGCGCGGGGGGGCGTCCCTGCCGTTGTGGCGGGCTGTCACCCCATGGCGCCCCTGGGGCCCTACAGCGGGACGCTCCGCCAACCGTCCCTCCCCGGCACCTCCTGGGCCCGCACGCCGTGCCACCAGGCGTAGGCGTGGGCCCGTTCGAGGCCCCAGGCCACGTCCTCGGCCCGGTGGGCGTCGCTGCCAAAGGTCATCGGCACCCCGGCGCGCACGAACGCGTCCAGCAGCGCCCCGCACGGGTAGAACGCGCCCACGCCCTTGCGCGGGCCCGCCGTGGAGACCTCGACGCGCCGCCCGGTGTCGCGGGCGCACTCGGCCATGGCCGAGAAGGTCGCCGAGAGGTCCATGGTGGGGGCTAGCCCCTCGTTCGAAAACCGGAACGGCAGGTCCGGGTGGGCCATGACGTCGAACCCCGCCGGGCTCTCGCACGCGGCGCACCAGGCGGCCGCGTAGCGGCGCCAGACCTCGTCGGGCCCCAGTTCCTCCCAGATGTGCAGGTCGTCCGGGTCGTCGATCCACGCGCCGCCCTCCTGGGGGCCTATCCAGTGCACCGAGCCCAGGAGCAGCGCCGCGCCGCGGGACCAGCGCGCCACGTTCCCCTCGCACCCCGGGTACCAGTCACACTCGAAGCCCAGGAGCACCTCCACCGGGGAACCCTCTGCCGCCGCGGCGACCTCGACCGCGAGGGTGGGGAGGTCTGCCTCGGCCACGGAGCACCCGCATGCGGGGTCCATGGCCGCCGGCAGCGTGAGGTGGTCGGTCACGGCCAGGACGTCTACGCCCGCTGCCCGCGCCNCGGCAGCCATGGCGGCGGCGTCGCAGGTGCCGTCGGATCGACTTGTGTGNGTATGAAGGTCGGCGAGCATGGCCCCCCCGGTCCCGGAATCGGCATTGACAGGTCGTACTTCTTATGCATCTACATCGGTAGATAGATTTCACCGCAAAAGCGGGGGACAGCCTNCCAACGGACAATACGATGCGTTTTCCTGCGCCCGGCATGTCCCCGTGGGCGAGTAGGCATGTTTTATTCCGCCTATGGCTTGGCAGGGCCTTCCCGGTCGTGAGGGGCCGTTCACCGACAATAATATCAGCTGTAAGAGCGCGGAATCGCAGCCGACCTATCATGAAAACCGGCTGAAAAAGGGCNGGATACCGCCAGAGAAGACAGGAGATACGCAATGTTTGACAAGGGCATGTCGCGTCGCACCTTCCTCGGCCTCGGCGGCACCGCCGCGGTCGCCGCGGGCCTCGGCCTCGCCGGCTGCGGCGGCGGTGGCGACGACGCGTCGTCCGGCTCCGGCTCCGGCGGCGCCGACGCCACCCTGACCGCGGGCCTCGCCTACCAGAACCAGGGCAACCTCGACCCGCTGTCCACCTCCAGCGCCACCGGCATGGCCGCCAACTGGTGCGTGGCCGAGGGCTTCTTCGAGTTCGACTACGCCAAGATGGAGGCCTTCGCCGCCCTGGCCGCCTCCGAGGACATCGAGAAGGTCTCCGACACCGAGTACAAGGTGCAGTTCCGCGAGNGCNCNAAGTTCTNCGACGGCACCGCCGTCACCCCCGACGACGTCATCAAGTCCTGGCAGCGCGCCGCGGGCATCGACGAGGAGTACAAAGGCAACATCTACGAGCCCATGCTCACCTTCATCGACGCCGTCGAGGCCGACGGCGACACCGGCGTCACCTTCAAGCTCAAGAACGCCTTCGACCCCGAGATCATGAAGAAGCGCCTCTGCATCATCAAGATCTGCCCGGCCTCCATGTCCAAGGACGAGCTCACCAAGCTCCCCGTGGGCACCGGCCCCTGGAAGTACGACGAGTCCAACGAGCAGTCCATCAAGCTCTCCGTCAACGAGAACTACAACGGTCCCAAGCCGGCCAGCAACCCGGTGGAGTTCACCGTCCTCGTCNACAACGACCCGCGNGTCACGGCCATGACCGAGGGCACCACCATGGTCTGCGAGNCCGTCCCCGCCGNACAGNTNGCCNACTNCGAGGGCCAGGGCATCACCGTCGACAAGGTCCAGGGCTTCAACCTGCCCTTCTTCATGTTCAACCTCAAGAAGAAGCCGTTCGACGANGTTCGCGTGCGCCAGGCCTTCTTCTACGCCGTCGACGTCGAGAAGATCATCGAGAACGCCCTCGACGGCCTCGCCCAGCCGGCCACCTGCTACCTGCCCGAGAACTTCCCCGGCTACCACAAGGCCTCCACGGTCTACACCTACGACGTCGACAAGGCCAAGAGCCTCCTCGAGGAGGCCGGCGCCACCGGCACCAAGCTGACCCTCCAGACCACCGACACCGCCTGGATCAAGGAGATCGCCGCCTCGATCCAGCAGGACCTCATCGCCGCCGGCCTCGAGGTCGAGCTCAACTCCCAGAAGAGCTCCGACCTCTAAGCCAACCAGGCCACGNCCGACGCCTCCGGCGTGTGCCCCTACGACGTGGTGCTCGCCTCCGGCGACCCCTCGGTCTTCGGCAACGACCCCGACCTGCTCATGAGCTGGTTCTACGGCGACGGCATCTGNACNCANTCCCGCTACGGCTGGCAGGGCATGGAGAAGTGCACCGAGCTCCAGACCCTCATGGCCAAGGCCGTCACCGAGACCGGCGACGCCCAGCAGGACACCTGGAACCAGTGCTTCGACCTCCTGGCCGAGCAGGTGCCCCTGTACCCGCTGCTCCACCGCGTCACCCCCACCGGCGTCTGGGCCGACAAGATCGACGGCTTCCAGGCCATCGGCTGCACAGGCATCGACCTCGTGGGCTGCAAGGCCAAGTAAGTTCCTTCAAGGTTCCAACCCCGGAGCGATCCGGGACGGGCGCGGGGAGGCACNGCACCATCGCCTTCCCGCGCCCCATTTGTGCACATAGGCAACCCGTTTCTATTGTGAAAGGAGAGACGCAACGTGAACAACCTCATCCGGTTGATAGGACGAAGGCTCATCGCCCTGCCCATCATGGTCCTGGGCGTCACCTTCCTGGTGTTCTTCGTCATGTCGTTCNCCCCGATTGACCCGGCCTACGNNGCCCTCGGCGAGGGCGCCACNCAGGAGGCCGTCCAGATGTACCGCGAGAAGCACGGCCTCGACCAGCCGTGGATCGTGCAGTACGGAGACTTCCTCGGGGGCATGTTCCAGGGCAGCCTCGGCGAGTACGGCGTCAACAGCGCCTCCGTGGCCGACCGCGTGATGAAGGCCTTCCCGGTGACCATGCAGCTCACCTTCCTCGGCCTCATCATCGGCGTCATCGTCGCGTTCATCCTCGGTGNGGTTGCCGCCGTGTACCGGGACAAGTGGCCANACCAGGTCATCCGAATACTGTCGATCGCCTGCATCGCCACGCCGTCCTTCTGGCTCGCCGTCCTGCTGATCCTGGTGTTCTCCTTCAACCTCAAGATCTTCCCGGCCTCCGGCGCCCTGCCGGCGTTCCTCACCGGCGGCTGGTGGATGCGCATGATCCTGCCCGCTTTGGCCCTCTCGGTGCCCCTCGCCGGCCAGCTCACCCGCGTCATCCGCACCTCCATGGCCGAGGAGCTCGACCGTGACTACGTGCGCACCGCCGTGGGCGCCGGTGTCCCCCGCAGCGAGGTCATCGTCAAGAACGTGCTCCGCAACGCCATGATCACGCCGGTCACCGTTCTCGGCCTGCGCATCGGCTACCTCATGGGCGGCGCCGTGGTCATCGAGGTCATCTTCAACCTCCCCGGCATGGGCATGGCCATCCTCGACGGCGTCACGTCCAACTACCCCACGCTCGTCCAGGGCGTCACCCTCGTGGTTGCCCTCGCGTTCATCGTGATCCACATCGTGGTGGACATGCTCTATATCCTTATCAACCCCCGAATCAGGAGCGTGNAACGTGGCTGAGACCGTCAAGCGCCGCAGCGGCATCTCCCGCCGCTGGCACGCCATGAGCATCGGCTCCCGCATCTCCATCGTGGTGCTCGTCCTCGTGGCCCTCGTGGCTATCTGCGCCAACTTCCTGGCGCCCCACAGCCCCTTCGAGATCTTCAAGTCCCGCCAGGCCCCCAACGGCGAGTTCCTCTTNNNCACCGACGAGAAGGGCCGCGACATCCTCTCCCGTATGATGTTCGGCGCCCGCTACTCCTTGGCTATCGGNTTCGGCGCCACCCTCCTCGCCCTCGTGGGCGGCTGCATCATCGGCTCCGTGGCCGCCGTGAGCCGCAAGTGGATCTCCGAGGTCATCATGCGCATCATGGNCGTGGTGATGAGCTTCCCCGGCATCGCCCTGGCCGCCGTCTTNGTGTCGGTCTTCGGCAACTCNGTACCCTCCATCGTGCTGGCCATCGGCNTCATCTACATCCCGCAGGTGACCCGTATCGTCCGCGCCAACGTGGTGGCCGAGTACGGTGAGGACTACGTCCGCGCCGTCGTGGTATCGGGCGCAAAGGCCCCCTGGATCCTCGTCAAGCACGTNATGCGCAACTGCATCGCGCCCATCCTCGTGTATGTCATCGTGCTCGTGGCCGACGCCATCATCCTCGAGGCCTCGCTGTCCTTCATCTCCGCTGGCATCCAGGAGCCCACGCCCACCTGNGGCAACATCCTGTCCGACGCCCGCTCCGGCGTCCTGGCCGGCCGCTGGTGGCAGGCGCTCTTCCCCGGCCTGGCCATCATGACCACGGTCCTCTGCCTCAACATCTTCTCCGAGGGCATCACCGACGCCATGGTGGCGGCGCCCAACGCCCCCATCGAGGACGACGGCAAGCACGCCCGCAAGCAGGACCGCCTCCTGTTCGACCCGGTCGAGGCCTACAAGCAGCAGGCCGCCTCCCTCGACAGGTCCCTCACGGCCCTCGCCGCCGTCGAGGCCAGGCGCGACGACCGCCACAAGCCCGACTACGACGTGCAGCCGGTGCTCGAGGTCAAGGACCTCTGCATCAAGTTCCCGCGCCACGGCGACNTCAACGTGGTCGACCACGTGAACTACGCCGTGCGCCCCGGCCAGACCATGGGCCTCGTGGGCGAGTCCGGCTGCGGCAAGTCCATCACCGCCCTCACGATCATGGGCCTCATCGACTCCCGCGCCCAGATCTCCGGCGAGATCCTCTACCAGGGCAAGAACCTGCTCGAGATGGATGACGCCGAGCGCAACGCCCTCCGCGGCCACGACATCGCCATGATCTACCAGGACGCCCTCTCCGCCCTCAACCCGTCCATGCTCATCAAGAACCAGATGAAGCAGCTCACGGACCGCGGCGGCACCCGCTCCGCCGAGGAGCTCCTCGAGCTCGTGGGCCTCGACCCGGCCCGTACCCTCGAGAGCTACCCCCACGAGCTCTCCGGCGGCCAGCGCCAGCGCGTCCTCATCGCCATGGCCCTCACCCGCGACCCCAAGGTGATCATCGCCGACGAGCCCACCACGGCCCTCGACGTCACCGTCCAGAAGCAGGTCATCAAGCTCCTCAACGACCTNCNGGCCAAGCTCGGCTTCGCCATGATCTTCGTGTCCCACGACCTCGCCCTCGTGGCCGAGGTGGCCAACTACGTCACCGTCATGTACGCCGGCCAGGNCGTGGAGCAGGNGCCCACCATCGAGCTGCTCATGCACCCCACCCACGAGTACACCCGCGGCCTCCTCGGCGCCGTGCTCTCCATCGAGGGCGGCTCCGGCAGGCTCCACCAGGTGCCCGGCGTGGTCCCGAGCCCCAAGGACTTCAACGACGGCGACCGCTTCGCGCCGCGCTCGAGCCACCCCACGGTGGGCCTNNACGTCCGCCCGGTCCTCAAGAAGATCCCCGGCACCGAGCACTACGTGGCCGAGCTCCCCGACAAGGACCTCGCGGCCGCCGGCCTGACCTCCGTCGTCAACACCCCCAGCACCCCGAAGGGAGATGCATAAAGCCATGAGCGAGACCCAGAACCCCGCCGTGAACGACGGCACCGTCGACGGCGTCACGCCCATCATCTTCCNCGATGATGTGAAGGTCACCTTCAAGACCCGCACCGGTTCCCTGCTCCACCCCAACCTCGTGCAAGCCGTCAAGGGCGTCACCATGCGCGTCATGCCCGGCAAGACCCTGGGCATCGTGGGCGAGTCCGGCTGCGGCAAGTCCACCACGGCCAACGTCATGTGCGGCCTTCAGCCGCCCACCTCGGGCAAGGTCTTCTTCAAGGGCAAGGACGTGACCAAGCGCACCGCGGAGGACCGCAAGCACATCGGTTCCGTGCTCTCCGTGGTCTTCCAGGACCCCGCCACGGCCCTCAACGCCCGCATGAGCGTCCACGACCAGCTCCTCGACCCGATGCTCGTGCACAAGGTGGGCACCCCCGAGGAGCGCGAGGAGCGCATCCAGGAGCTCATCGGCCTCGTCGGCCTGCCGTCGAGCGCCCTCGACGCCCTGCCCGGCCAGCTCTCCGGCGGCCAGCGCCAGCGCGTGGCCATCGCCCGCGCCCTGTCCATCGGCCCCGACTGCATCATCGCCGATGAGCCCACGAGCGCCCTGGACGTCTCCGTGCGCGCCCAGATCCTCAACCTGCTCACCGACCTCAAGGAGCAGCTCGGCCTGGCCATGGTGTTCATCAGCCACGACATCCAGACCGTGCGCTACATCTCCGACGAGATCTGCGTCATGAACGGCNGCACCGTGGTGGAGCACGGCCCCGCCAAGCAGATCTTCGAGCACCCCCAGGACCCCTACACCAAGCTCCTGCTCGGCGCGGCCCCCTCGTTGCTCCACCCCAATCTTGGGAAAGCTTCCTGAGGCAGGCCGATAGGCACCGAGGGCCCGGCGCACCGCCGGGCCCTTCCATAGACAGCCAGACCATGAAAGGACCCCTGTTTCCCATGAGCTCAGACTTCAAGATTCGCGGAGTCGTCCCTCCCGTCGTCGTCCCCCAGCTCGACGACGGCTCCATCGACCACGAGGCCTTCGAGCGGCACCTCAACCGCATGATCGACGCCGGCATCGACGGCCTCTTCTTCCTGGGCTCGTCGGGGCAGGTCGCCTTCTTCGACGAGGAGACGCGCCTCGAGGTGGTGCGCGAGGGCATGCGCATCAACAACGGCCGCGTGCCCGTGATCGCCGGCTGCACCGACATGCNGACCGACGCCGTCATCGCCCACGCCCGCTCCATGGCCGAGCTCGGCGTCGACGCCATCGTGGCCNCNGCCNCGTTCTACGCCATCCCCGGCCCCGGCGTGGTGGCCCGGCACTTCCGCGCCATCCACGAGGCCGNCGACNTGCCGCTGTTCGCCTACGACATCCCCGTCNGCGTGCAGACGAAGCTCGACTGGCGCCTGCTTGCCGAGCTCGGCGCCGAGGGCACCCTCGCCGGCGTCAAGGACTCCTCGGGCGACGACGTCTCCTTCCGCTTCCTCATCCGCGAGAACGACCGCATCGGCCACCCGCTGACGCTGCTGACCGGCCACGAGGTCGTGGTCGACGGCGCCTACCTCGGCGGCGCCGACGGCTCCGTGCCCGGCCTCGCCAACATCGCCCCCGAGCCCTACGTGGAGATGTGGCGCGCCGCCGAGGCCGGCGACTGGGCCCGTGTGCGCGAGCTGCAGGACTACCTCGCCGACCTCATGCTGATCACCCAGGTGACCACGGGCGTGGGCGGCTACGGCGCCGGCGTGGGCGCGTTCAAGACGGCCCTGCGTGAGATGGGCGTCTTCTCCAGCAACCGCATGCCCGAGCCCGTCGCCGAGCTCGAGGGCGAGAACGTCGAGGCCATCCGTCAGGTCCTCGCCACCTGCGACCTGCTCTAGCCCGCAGAGAGGGGGGAGACNATGGAGCCGNCCACCGTCNTCGCCGTCGACATCGGCGGTACCAAGATCGCATGCGGCCTCGTGACCTTTACGGGGGAGGGGGTGCCGGTCGTCGAGTCGGTCGAGCGCGTCCCCACCAACCCGCTGCGCGGGGGGAAGGCCGTGCTGGCCGACGTGATCGCGGCCGTCAAGGCGGCCTGCGCCCGCTCGCCGCGTCCCGTGGCAGGGGTCGGCATCTCCACCGGCGGCGTCGTCGACCCGCGCACGGGCGACATCACCTACGCCAACGAGATGATGCCCGGCTGGTCGGGCACCCCGCTCGGCACGGCCGTCGAGGAGGCCTGCGGCCTGCCCTGCAGGGTCCTGAACGACGTCCACGCCCATGCCCTCGGCGAGGCCCGCTGGGGCGGCGGCCGCGGCTACGAGTCCGTGCTCGTGGNGGCCGTGGGCACCGGCATCTCCGGCGCCATCGTGGACGGGGGCGTCTTGTCCCTGGGGGCCCACGACATGGCCGGCAACGTGGGCCACATGGCCTGCGAGGAGGCCGCCGGCATCGAGTGCACCTGCGGCGCCGTGGGGCACCTCGAGTCCGTGGCCGCCGGNCCGGCCATCGTGGGGGAGTACGTGCGCCTCTCCGGCACCGACGCCGACCCGGAGGGCAACCCCGTGGGGGGCGCCTACATCTCCCGGGCCGCCGAGGAGGGCGACGAGGCCGCCGTCGCGGCCGAGACCCGCAGCGGCCGCGCCCTGGGCGGCGTCCTCGCCTCGTCCGCCAACCTCATCGACCCCGAGGCAATCATCCTGTCGGGCTCCGTGGTCCAGTGCGGCCCCGTCTGGCACGACGCCNTCGCCTCCGGCTATGCCGACCGCGCCATGGCCCCGGTCCGCGACCTCCCCGTCGACCGGGGCCTCCTCGGCGACGACGCGCCGCTCATCGGCGCGGCCGAGCACTTCGTGAAGGACGGCTATGGCGACCTCTCCTAGCCGCGACCCCCGCCTGCGGCGGGAGAAAGGCAATCNTGCGATGACAGCCCAAAACCTCATCGACTCGCTCCGCGGCGGCCTCGTCGCCTCGGTCCAGGCCTACCCCGGCGAGCCCATGCGCCACCCCGAGACCATGGCCCAGATCTCTCGGGCCTGCGAGCTTGGCGGCGCCTGCGCCATCCGCTGCCAGGGCCTCTCCGACATCTCCGCCATCAAGGGGCGCGTGGAGGTCCCGGTCATCGGCCTCTGGAAGGAGGGCCACGACGGCGTCTTCATCACGCCCACCCTGCGCCACGCCCGGGCCTGCGCCATGGCCGGCGCCGACATCGTGGCCCTCGACGCCACCGACCGCCCGCGCCCCGACGGCCGCACCTTCGAGGAGACCGTCGCCGAGCTCAAGAAGGAGGAGGTCCTCGTGNTGGCGGACTGCTCCTCCATCGAGGACGTGCGCCGTGGCTTCGCCGCCGGGTGCGACCTCTGCTCCACCACGCTCTCGCACCCCGGCGCCGCCATCGACCAGGCGGCCGGCCAGGGCCCCGACCTCGACCTCATCCGCCAGGCGGTGGCCGAGTTCCCGGGCCGCCCCGTGGTCTGCGAGGGGAGCGTCCACTGCCCGCAGGACGCCGCCGACGCCGTCGAGTCCGGCGCCTGGTGCGTGGTCGTGGGCACCGCCATCACCCACCCCACGTCCATCACGAGCTGGTACGTGGGCGCGGTGAACGGGTCGTAGCCCAACGCCCCCGAGACGGCCATTTCCCAAGACCGCAACCGCCCGCCACGGTCTTGGGGAACAATCTGGAGGCGGTCGGTCCCCGAGACCGACCGCCTTTCATTTTGGTGCGAAGCCGTCGTCTCCTTGCGGTTTGGGGTCGTCAGGTCGTCCTGCGCCCGCCCATCCCGGTCGCCCGGGGAGAGCGGTGCACCGGGTACAGGGTCTTCATAGGGGCGGGGTAGAATCGCCCCGACTGCCGTCCGATGGAGGTTCCTATGGAAGACGAGGCCNTACGCCTCACCCACGGCCTTGCCGAGGCCACCCGCACGAGTCCCGAGGANTGGTACCTTGTGTACAAGGCCCGCTACGCCNTGGANGTGGTCTTNGAGGCCCTGGNCGCGTCGGANCCTTCGGTGCGCTCGGTCGTCACGCAGCCTTTCACCTGTTGCACCGCCGTGGACCCCATCCTCGTGGCCGGGCTCGTCCCGGTGTACGGCGACATCGATGCCGACACGGTGTCCCTCGACCCGGCCGTGCTGCCCCTCGGGGAGGGTGTCGGGGCCGTCGTGCTCCAGCACTCCTTCGGCATCATCGACGACGCCTCTTCGCGCGAGTTGGTCGAGAGGGCCCACGGGGTCGGGGCCCTCGTGCTCGAGGACAGCGCCCATTGCGCCACTCGCATGGCCCTCACCGACCAGGGTCGTCCCGTGGCCGACGTCTCGGTCCACTCGTTCGGTGCCGAGAAGATGCTGCGCACCTCGTTCGGGGGTGCCGTCTGGATCAACCCCCGTGGTCGCCGGCCCCAGGCCCTCTCCATCGCCCGCGAGCGCCTCGCCGCCCTCGAGCCAGTGTGCGGAGGCGTGGCCAGGGCCGCGCGCCTTTACCTCAACGAGAACCGTGTCCTCAACCGCCTGCCCCGCAAGGCCGCCGTTTTCCTGCGGCCCAGCCTGGTNGNGGCTAGGCTCCTCGAACCGGCCGTGGCNGACANGGAGATGGCCGGGGGGCTTCTTCACGGCCCCANGGCGCCCGATCGATGGATCTGTGCCCAGGTGAACAACGAGCTCAAGCGGGCCCCGCAGAACATGGGATCGCGCCGGGAGGTGGTCTCGGCGTTCATCGAGGCCNTTGGCGGCTCGGTACCGTACCCGGCGGCCCAGGGCTCCGACCCCGTCCAGCCNCTCCTGCGCTTCAGTGTGGTCGCACCCTCCACCGAGACGTCGCGCGAGGTGATCCGCAGGGTCAGGGAGCTNGGTTACCTCGCTGAGGACTGGTACCGTCCGTCACTCTACCCCGGTGTCGTCGACCCCGGAGCCTACGGTCTCCCCGCGGTCGGGACCCTGCCGGTCTGCGACCGGGTGACCGCGGGCATCGTCAACCTGCCCACCGAGGTCCCGGTCGACGCGGTGGCACCCATGGCTGAGGCCGTCAAGCAGGTTCTCTGGACCCCATCGAACATGTAACGGAGGAAACGATGCCCGCTGTCACCATCANCGACGAGAGCCAGGTCCCCGAGCTTCTGCAGCCCGTGTGCATCGGAGGCGACATTCTCGGCTACTCCTATGCGAGGTCCTTCCACCGCCGGTGGGGGGTCGACCCCGTCATCCTATCNGCCGTCGACGTCCAGGTGACNTCGTCGAGCCGCCTGTGCGACTACCGCGTCGTCCCCGACCTTGGGGAGCCCGGCCGGCTCCTCGAGGAGCTCCTTGCCCTGGGCAAGGGGCTCAAGGCCGCCGGCAAGCTCGGCATCGTGCTTGGTTCGGCGGACTGGCACGCCAGGATCCTCTCCGAGCACGCCGAGGAGCTCTCCGAGTTCTACGCCGTGCCTTACCCGGACTTCCCCCTCCTCGACCGCATCACCGACAAGGGTGAGTTCTACCGCATCTGCGAGGAGCTCTCCATCCCGTACCCCAAGACCTGGACCGTCCTTGCCTCTGAGGGCGACCTGCCTGACGACCTGCCGTTCCCGCTTGTGGNCAAGCCGGNCAACNC
Organism: Olsenella sp. CU969; assembly: GCF_905219715.1. Taxonomy (NCBI): domain Bacteria; kingdom Bacillati; phylum Actinomycetota; class Coriobacteriia; order Coriobacteriales; family Atopobiaceae; genus Olsenella; species Olsenella sp. CU969. Next base: position 48,318 of record NZ_CAJMXC010000001.1, on the reverse strand, counting down.
GGCGNCCTACGACCNGCTCGAGTTCCCGGGCAAGGAGAAGGTCTACGCCGTCGACGATCGTCGCGGCCTCGACGAGGTCATGGGCTCCCTCGCCCGTTCCGGCTACTCCAAGGAGGTNGTGCTCCAGGNCTTCGTGCCTGGAGGTGACTCGGCCCTGTGCTCGCTCACGGTCTTCACCGACCGGCATGGCGAGGCCCGCGTGGTGTCCGGCGGCCGTGTGGTCATCCAGGACCACTCGCCCATCCTCATCGGCAACCCCTGCTGCATCATGGGGGAGCGGGTGGAACAGATAATCTCCGATGCCAAGCGCTTCCTCTCTCATGTGGGCTATCACGGCGTGGCCAACTTCGACATCAAGTTCGACGAGCGTGACGGCTCCTACCGCTTCTTCGAGGTCAACACGAGGCCCGGGCGCAACAGCTGGTACGTCACCTTGGGCGGCGTCGAGTTCACCGAGCCCATCGTCCGCNACTTCGTGCTCCACGACCCCATGGAGTACCGCGNGGCCTTCGACCCGTTCCTCTATACGGTGGTTCCCAGGAAGGTCGTGGCCGACCCCGTCGCCGACGACGGGCTCAGGGCTCGCGCCCTCGAGATGTTCCGAAAAGGAAAGGCCGGCTATCCCTACGGCAATCCCGATGACACCCTCAAGCACCGGGTGCTNGCGCGCCTTCTGCTGTTCAACCAGGTGAGGAAGTTCAACATCCATCTCGGCAAGGGGACGAGGGTCTAGGGATGTGGAGGCCTCCCGCAGCTGTAAAACCCTTCAGTTTGGCGCCCTGAAGGCCTATGATAAGATGCGACACTGGGTACGCAGCCTGACGAGGGACGCCTTGGCGCCCCATATCCATATCAAGGAGCGATTCCATGAAACGAGCCCGTAGCGTTTGCGCCGCCATCGCCGCCACGGCCTTTGCCCTGACCGTCGTGGTGGCCGTGCCGTCCCCGGCCGTCGCCGAAACCTCCTCGGAGCTTCAGGCCCAGCTCGACAAGGCCAAGGCGACCCGCGACGACTACTACGCCCAGGCCGAGGCCGTCTCCGACCAGCTCAACGCCACCCGCGAGCAGCTCTCCGAGACCGAGTCCCAGATCGCGGACACCCAAAAGAACATCGACAAGGTCCAGGAGGACATCAAGGTCAAGGAGGCCGAGCTGGCCAGACGCCAGGCGCTCCTTGCCGAGAACGTCTCCGAGAACTACAAGTCCGGCGGCGTGTCGCTGCTCTCCCTGGTCCNCGAGGCCAACTNGTTTGACGATTTCGTGACCAGGGTCTACTACGCTGACAAGATCAGCGAGACCCAGGCCNCCAACATNGANGANANCNACCGCCTGCGCACCGATCTCGCCGTGAAGAAGGGGGAGCTCGACAACGAGAAGGCCACCCTCGAGGACCAGAAGTCCCAGCAGGAGCAGCTGGTCTCCCAGCAGGAGGCCCAGCAGGCCGACCTCAAGAGCAAGGTCGACGAGGCCGACTCCTATGTCAACAGCCTCGATTCTCAGGTGAAGGAGGCCCTGGCCCAGGAGGCCGAGGCCGCCCGCCAGGCCGCCGAGCGCGAGGCGGCGGCCGCCGCTGCCGCCGCTGCCGCCAACTCCGGCAGCTACTACTCCGGTGGCGGCACCTCCGGTGGCGGCACCTCCGGCGGGGGAACCTCGGGCGGTTCCGTCTCTTCCGGCGGAAGCACCTCCGGCTCTGTCGGCGGGCTCACCTCTGCCCAGCGCAACACCATCCTCAGCGCCGCGTACTCCCTGGTCGGCAAGGTCAACTATGTCTGGGGCGGCGAGAATCCCTCCACCGGTCTCGACTGCTCCGGCTTCACCCGCTGGTGCTACNCCCAGGCCGGCATCAGCCTNCCCCNCANCTCCGCGTNCCAGCGCGCCATGGTCTCCGCCGNCTCCGGGCTCAAGTCGCCCTCCAGTGNCATCCCCGGCGACATCGTCTGCTGGGAGGGCCATGTGGGCATCTATGCCGGCGGCAACACCGTGATCGACTGCAACTGGCCCCCTGACGGCGTGCGCGTGGCAACCATCTGGAACACCGCGGGCAGCCGTCTCTACGGCGCGGGGTCGCCCATCTAAACGGGTCCGCACCCTCGTGCTCCGCGTCGTCCCTGCAGGGGCCGCACCCTCTCCGGTGCGGCCCCTCTTCTTTTGGCCGCCGGGGACGTCGGGCCCCTGAGGCCGCGGGCCATGGGAAAGGCCCGTCCGGAGCGGTGACTCCGGGCGGGCCCGTACACGTCTCGTGCCTTGGGTGCCTCAGCGGTCCTTGATTCTCTTGGCACCCTTGAGCGCCTTGTAGAAGAGGCCCTTGACGGGGATGTCGCGGTCGGGGGCCACATCCACCACGTCCTTGGAGAACTTGGTCTTGAACATGTTGAGCCCCTTGAGGTTGGGGGAGAAGTCGTTGCCGATGCCCATGANGTCGTAGGTGGTGCAACCCAGTCCGGCTAGGATGAGGCAGGTCTCGAATACCTCGGCGTCCACGAAGTTCTTGACGCCCTCGAGCATGCGGGAGGCCCCGTAGTAGCGGGTGGCGCGGGTACCCTCAATGACGTTGAGCGCCCAGCACGCGAGCTCGCCGTCGATGCGGCCGGCGGTGAGGCGGGCGCGGTCGGGGCCCAGGATCTTGAGCATGTCCACGTAGTCCTTGGCGGGGGAGGGGGTGAAGCCGTCGCGGGCACAGGTCTCCTCCATCACCGCGTAATAGGGGGCGAAGTCCTCCAGGGCCTGGGTCGTCTCATCGGCCACGGTCTCGTTTGACTCGCGCAGAGACTTGCGAACGTCCCTGCGGCCGCGGGTCTTGAACTTGGAGAGGATCTCGTCGGCGTCGCCGTGGTCGAGGTCGATGACCACGGTCTGGTTGTAGGGGCTGGTGGAGAGCACCGGACGNCTCGAGGGAATCTCGTGCTCCACGGCCATGCGGATGAAGGCCACCTTGGGGTCGCGCCTCTTGACGTAGGCCACCAAGGCCCGGGCAAGCTCCTCCTCCCGGTCGGCCGTGGGCGGCACGAGCCATACGGGGGCGTGGTGGCCGCGGAGGTAGTGGTAGCCGTGGGTCTCATAGTCCATGAACGANGCTACGGCCACGGGCCTGCCGTCCTGCTCGAAGGCCACCGACCCCCAGTAGGTGCGGTCGGTGATGGTGGACTCGTACTCGCACCAGTCCTCGGTCTGCTCGACGGGGAGCGGANGGTCNTGCTCCTTTGCTGCCTCCTCGACCCTGGCTGCCGAGATCTCATGCAATTCCATGTTGTGATACCTTTCCTCCACNCGCTGCGCACGGGACCGGTNGTGCGCACCTATGATAGCCGCGGGCCCCCNTGGGNCCTCTACCGGGCAACCTGTTATGGAGGATCTTTGGACCGACCGCGCACCGCCCAGGACGGCGCCGTTCCCGACGGCGCCCCCTCCCTCGCCGAGCAGGTGTCCCGGGTCCCTACGGACCCGGGCTGCTACCTGTGGAAGGACGCCTCGGGCCGCNTGCTCTACGTGGGAAAGGCCAAGAACCTGCGCGCCCGCATGCGGCAGTACGTGAACGGCGACGACGAGCGCGCCATGATCGCGCTCATGATGCCCCAGGTGGCCTCCTTCGACTACCTGGTGGTGGGCTCCGAGCACGAGGCCCTGGTCCTCGAGATCAACCTGATCCAGCAGTACCACCCGCCCTACAACGTCGCCCTCATGGACGACAAGAGCTACCCCTTCATTGCCGTCACCGAGGGCGACCTCTACCCGGCCATCAAGTACACCAGGGAGAGGCATCGTCCCCACACCCGTTATTTCGGCCCCTACACCGACGCCCGCGCCGCCCGGGAGGCCATCGACACGGTCCGCAAGCTCTGCCCCCTCTGCATCGGAACCTGTGCCGAGTGGAAGCGCGTCAAGCGCCTCGCCGACGCCCACCCGGAGCGGGCCGACCTCCTGCCCATGGAGCTCGCCGAGTCGGGGCGCCCCTGCTTCGACTACCACGTGGGCCGCGGCCCCGGCGTGTGCGCGGGCGCGGTCTCGCCCGAGGAGTACCGCGAGAACGTGCGCACCGTGGAGGGGTTCCTCGAGGGGCGCCGCACCGCCCTCAAGGAGGCGCTCCGCGCCGAGATGGACGCCGCCGCCCGCGACCTGGACTTCGAGAAGGCCGGCCGCTACAAGCGTCGGCTCGACCTCGTGGGCCACCTCGACAACGACCAGAAGGTCGTCTTCCGCAACCCTGTGGACGCCGACCTCGTGGGCCTCTGGCGCGAGGAGACCATCGCTGGCGTGTGCGTGTTCGTCGTGCGCGAGGGCCGCATGGTCAGGAGCGCGGAGTTCATCCTCGACAAGGGCATGGACGTCGGCGAGGAGGAGCTGCTCTCGGGCTTCCTCAAGCGCTACTACGGGCGCACCGACGAGGTGCCTCCGGCCATCGAGGTGCCCGCGCTGCCNGACGACTCNGAGACCCTCGAGTCATGGCTGGGGGAGCGCCGCGGCCACCGGGTGCACCTCCACGTGCCCCGGCGCGGCGAGCGGGCGCGGCTGCACGAGATGGCGTCTGCCAACGCCCGCCACGCCCTCATGCGCCACAAGATGCGCACGGGTTACGAGGACGACCGTGCCAACCGTGCCCTCCTCGAGCTTGAGAGCGCCCTGGCCCTCCCCGAGGCCCCCCTGCGCATCGAGTGCTTCGACATCTCCACCATCCACGGCCGCCACACGGTGGCGTCCATGGTGGTGTTCACCAACGGCCGGGCCGACAAGTCGCAGTACCGCCGCTTCAAGGTGCGCACGCCCCTGGAGGAGGCCAACGACTTCGCGTCCATGGCCGAGGTCCTGGGGCGCCGCTACGCGCCGGAGCGCATGGCCGACGGCAGGTTCGGGTCCAGGCCGGACCTCCTCATCCTCGACGGCGGCAAGCCACAGCTCACGGCGGCCATGGGCCAGCTCCAGGCCCTCGGGCTCGACATCCCGGTGGCCGGCCTCGCCAAGTCCGACGAGGAGCTCTTCGTGCCGTGGGACGACGCACCCGTGGTGCTCCCCAGCGGTTCGCCGTCGCTCTACCTCGTCAAGCGCGTCCGCGACGAGGCCCACCGGTTCGCCATCACCTACCACCGCGAGCTCCGCGGCNAGGCCATGACGGCCTCGGTCCTNGACGAGGTCCCCGGGGTTGGGGAGGGTCGCAAGAGGGCCCTGCTCAAGGCCTTCGGGTCCATGAGGGGGCTGCGGAAGGCCGCCCTGGAGGAGATCGAGNCCGTCCCCGGCATTCCGGCGCGGGTGGCGGCGGACGTCTACGGGACCCTCCGCTCGTGGGAGGAGGAGCTCGGCCGCGCCCGCGCGGCGGGCAGGGGGTCCGCCGACGGGTGACCACGGCGCGCCCCTCCGTGCCGGGGGCGTTGTCCCCTGACGGCCCGGCGCCGGCACGGCACCTGTCATACTTGCACCCGAACCCGCCGAGAGGAGCTCACATGGAGAGGACCGAGGACGTTCCCGACGTCGTCGTCATCACGGGCATGAGCGGTGCCGGGCGCACCGAGGCNATGCACACGTTCGAGGACCTGGGCTANTACGTTATCGACAACCTGCCGCCCTCGCTGCTGCTGCCGCTCTCCCGCGTCGTGGGCATCGACTCCGGCGTCGGGCGCCACCTGGCCGTGGTCTGCGACCTCCGCAGCCAGGGGCTCTTCGACGAGCTCCAGGACTCCCTCGCCGAGCTTGCCGACCACGAGCTCTCCTCGGCCCTCATCTTCCTCGACAGCTCCGACGAGGTCCTGCGCCGCCGCTNCGCTCTCTCGCGCCGCCGCAACCCCATCGNCAAGGAGGGGGAGAGCAACCTCGCCGCCATNGCCCGCGGGCGCGCCCAGCTCGAGGACGTGCTGCACCGCGCGGACTACGTCATCGACACCTCCAACCTGCGCCCCATCGAGCTGCGCCGCCGCCTCCAGGGGCTCTTCTCCGAGCTCACCGACCAGCAGCTCATGGAGGTCCACGTCTTCTCCTTTGGGTTCAAGTACGGCATGCCCGAGGAGGCCGACCTCATGATCGACGTCCGCTTCCTGCCCAACCCCTACTGGGACCCGGCCATGCGCCGGCTTACGGGCAAGGACGAGNAGGTGCGCTCCTTCGTGCTCGACCACCCGCAGACCAAGGGGTTCCTGGGGGCCTGGGAGCGGCTGCTCGACTGCGTCATGCCCGGCTATGTCGCCGAGGGCAAGAGCTCGCTCTCCATCGGCGTCGGGTGCTCCGGCGGCCAGCACCGCTCCGTGGCCCTGGCCGAGGCGACGGCCGCGCACCTGGAGGCCGAGGGCTACCGCGTCACGGTGTCCCACCGCGACCTCCACCGCGCCCAGCGGGGCTGACCATGTCGTTCACCGCCGAGGTCAAGGACGAGCTCTCCCGCGTCGAGGGCGGCCCCGAGGCAGATGTCTCGGAGCTCTCCGCCCTGGTGCGGGTCTGTGGCACCCTCTCCTTCTACGGCTCGGGCGCCTACGCCGTGCGCGTGACCACCGAGACGGGGGCCGTGGCGCGCACCGTCATCCGCCTCTCCCACAAGGTGTTCGAGCTCGACACGCAGCTCACCGTGCGCCGCTCCGTCCTGCACAANACCGGNNACTACNTCATNGAGATGCGCGACCAGCCCGGCCTCGAGGACGCCCTCGTGGAGCTCGGGGTGCTCGTCCCCGGCCGCGGGCTCGCCTCGGGCGTCCCCGGGCAGGTGGTCTCCACGCCGGGGCGGCGCGCGGCCTTCCTCCGCGGCGCCTTCATGGCCGGCGGCTTCATCGCCGACCCCCGCGGCGACTTCCACCTCGAGATGGCCGTCACCGGCGNNGCCCTCGCCGAGGCCCTCGTCTCCGTCTGTCGCGACGCCGGTGTCCAGGCCCGGCTCAACCGCCGCCGCGGCGCGTTCGCCATCTACATCAAGAGCTTCGACGACATCGTCCNGTTCCTCCTCGTGGTGGGCGCTGCGCGCACGGCCCGGGCCGTCTCCAACGTGCGGCGCATGAAGTCCGTCAAGAACGACGTCAACCGGTCCGTGAACGCGGAGATGGCCAACGCGCGCCGCGCCTCAGGGGCCGCCGCCGAGCAGCTCGCCCTCATAGACCGCGTGNAGGCCGGGCCNGGCCTNTCCNGACTGCCCCCGGCCCTGCGTGCCTTCTGCGATCTCCGCCGCGAGTACCCAGACCTCCCCCTGGCGGAGCTCGGCCGCCGCGCCTACCCGCCGCTCTCCAAGTCGGCCCTCTACCACCGGGTGCTCCGGCTCGAGGCCCTCGACGCCGAGTGGCGNGACGGCGGGGGAGGGGCCGGCCGATCCGGCGAGGATGGATAAACTACAACAAATATTCTTGCTACCTCCCTGCCNGTAATTCAAAGTTGTCCACTCGCCCGTAGACAATCATGGGCCCTAACTGCAGATTCAGAGTCATTTGTGGGTTCTCGGGCCCGGCGTGCCCCAAACGGGTTACTATGCACGCAGTGGTTCAAGTCATGGCCCTCGACCCGGCCGAGAGGCTCGGTCNGGGAGGGGCCGCGAAAGGAGAAGCGCATGGCAGTCAAGGTTGCGATTAACGGTTTCGGTCGCATCGGCCGTCTGGCCTTCCGTCAGATGTTCGGCCACGAGGGCTCCGAGATCGTCGCGATCAACGATCTCACCAGCCCCGACATGCTGGCCTACCTGCTCAAGTACGACTCGACCCAGGGCAACTACGCCCGCGACCACAAGGTCGAGGCCGGCGAGGACTCCATTACCGTCGACNGCAAGACCATCAAGATCTACAAGGAGGCCGACGCCCACAACCTGCCGTGGGGCGATCTCGACGTCGACGTCGTCCTCGAGTGCACCGGCTTCTACACCTCCAAGGCCAAGGCCCAGGCCCACATCGACGCCGGCGCCAAGAAGGTCGTCATCTCCGCTCCCGCGGGCAACGACCTCCCCACCATCGTCTACAACGTCAACCATGACATCCTGACCGCGGACGACGACATCATCTCCGCCGCCTCCTGCACCACCAACTGCCTCGCCCCGATGGCCAAGNCCCTGAACGACTACNCCCCCATCAAGAGCGGCATCATGGCCACCATCCACGCCTACACCGGCGACCAGATGATTCTCGACGGCCNCCAGCGCAAGGGCGACAAGCGCCGCAGCCGCGCCGGCGCCGTCAACATCGTCCCCAACTCCACCGGTGCCGCCAAGGCCATCGGCCNGGTGATCCCCGAGCTCANCGGCAAGCTCATCGGTGCCGCCCAGCGCGTNCCCGNNCCCACCGGCTCCACCACCCTCCTGTTTGCCGTGGTCGAGTCCGACAAGGAGGTCACCGTCGACTCCATCAACGCCGCCATGAAGGCCGCGTCTGACCCCGAGACCTTCGGCTACAACGAGGACCNGATCGTCTCCACCGACATCGTGGGCATGACCTNCGGCTCGCTCTTCGACGCCACCCAGACCATGGTCCAGGATCTCGGCGACGGTCAGTACCTCGTGCAGGTCGTCTCTTGGTACGACAACGAGAACTCCTACACCTCCCAGATGGTCCGCACCATCAAGTACTTCGAGAAGTTCGTCGCCTAAAGCGGCACCTTCCCAGCGTCTCGCGGCCGTGAGGCGCCCATAGCGTCAGCCAGGGGCGCGGACGAGGCCCGAAGCCCAGTCCGCGCCCCTTCCATTGCAAACCGATAAGGAGGAGTCCCATGGCGTTCACCAAGAAGACCGTCAAGGACGTCGACGTCGACGGCAAGCGCGTCCTCATGCGCGTCGACTTCAACGTGCCGCTGGCCGACGGCGTCGTCACCGACGACACCCGCATCAAGGCGGCCATCCCCACCATCCAGTACCTCGTCGACCATGGCGCNAAGGNCGTGCTCATGAGCCACCTCGGCCGCCCCAAGGGCGACGGCGTGGAGCCCGAGCTCTCCCTCAAGCCTGCCGCCGAGAAGCTCGCCGAGCTCACCGGCCTCGACGTGACCTTCGTGCCCGACACCTACGGTCAGGAGGCCGCCGACGCCGTGGCCGCCATGGAGCCCGGCCAGGTCGTCGTGCTCGAGAACGTCCGCTTCGACAAGCGCGAGAAGAAGAACGACCCCGAGATCGCCGACAGGCTCGCCGCCCTCGGCGACATCTTCGTGCTCGACGCCTTCGGCACCGCCCACCGCGCCCAGGGCTCCGTGGTCGGCCCCGCCGCCAAGCTGCCCGCCGTGGCCGGCTTCCTGCTCGAGAAGGAGGTCGACNCCCTCACCAACATCTTCGAGGCCCCCGAGCGCCCCTTCGTCGCCATCGTCGGCGGCTCCAAGGTGTCCTCCAAGATCGGCGTGCTCGACCACCTNCNCGACNCCGTCGACACCCTGATCATCGGCGGCGGCATGGCCTACACCTTCTTCCTCGCCAAGGGCTACACCGTGGGCACCTCCCTGCAGGAGCCCGACTGGGTTGACCGCGCTCGCGAGATGATGGAGAAGGCCGAGAAGAACGGCGTCAAGCTGCTCCTTCCCGTGGACAACGTGGTCGCCGACCACTTCGGCCCCGACGCCGTGGGCGTCGTCGTCAAGTCCAACGCCATCCCCGACGACATGATGGGCATGGACATCGGTCCCGAGACCGCCCAGCTCTACGCCGACGCCATCGCCGGCGCCAACACCGTCTTCTGGAACGGCCCCATGGGCGTCTTCGAGTTCGACCAGTTCTCCGACGGCACCAAGGCCGTGGCCGAGGCCGTGGCCGCCAACGAGGACTGCACCTCGATCATCGGCGGCGGTGACTCCGTCGCGGCTGTCAACAAGTTCGACCTTGCCGACAAGATGAGCTGGATCTCCACCGGCGGCGGTGCCTCCATGGAGCTCGTCGAGGGCAAGGCCCTTCCCGGAGTGGAGGCCCTTCTCGATGCCTAACAACACGCGCACCCGCCTCATCGCGGGCAACTGGAAGATGAACAAGAACTACACCGAGGGCGTGCAGCTGGTCCAGGACCTGGCCAACGAGCTCGGCCACGACACCCACGGCGTCGAGGTCGTCGTCTGCCCNCCGGCCACCGACCTCAAGGGCNTCTCCGNCGNCATCGNGTTCGACCGCGCCCCCTTTGGCCTCGGTGCCCAGAACGTCTNCTGGGAGGCNTCCGGNGCCTTCACCNGTGAGNTCTCCTGCGACATGCTCAAGAGCGTCNGCTGCACCCACTGCATCGTGGGCCACTCCGAGCGCCGCGACTACTTCGGCGAGACCGACGGCGACATCAACCTCAAGGTCAAGGCGCTGCTGGCCGCGGGCATCGTGCCCATCTCCTGCTGCGGCGAGTCCCTCGAGGTCCGCGAGGCCGGCAACCAGGTCGACTTCGTCGTGGGCCAGATCCGCGCCGACTTCGACGGCGTCGAGCTCGAGAGCGGCGACCAGCTCGTCGTGGCCTACGAGCCCATCTGGGCCATCGGCACCGGCAAGACCGCCACGCCCGAGGACGCCCAGGAGGTCNGCGGCGCCATCCGCGCCGCCCTCGTCGACATCTTCGGCGCCGACATCGCCTCCCAGATCCGCGTGCTCTACGGCGGCTCCGCCAAGCCCGGCAACGTCGCCGGCTTCCTCGCCGAGGAGGACGTCGACGGCGCCCTCGTGGGCGGCGCCTCGCTCGTCGCGGCCGACTTCGCCGCCATGGTCGAGAGGGCTGCTGAGTAATGAGTTCCAACAAGGGAAAGAAACCCGCCCTCCTCGTCATCATGGACGGCTTCGGCCTCGCGCCCACCGGCCNCNAGAACGCCGTGAGNCAGGCCAAGCTGCCCTATATCCAGTCGCTCCTCGCCACCTACCCCCACACCACCCTGGGCGCGTCCGNCGAGGACGTGGGGCTNCCCGACGGCCAGATGGGCAACTCCGANGTGGGCCACCTCAACATCGGCGCCGGCCGCATCGTCTTCCAGGAGCTCTCGCGCATCAACAACGCGGTGCGCGACGGCTCCATCGAGGAGAACCCGGTGCTCNCCGACGCCATGGACGCCGTGAAGGAGAGGGGCTCCGTGCTGCACGTCATGGGCCTCGTCTCCGACGGCGGCGTGCACTCCTCCATGGAGCACGCCGAGGCCGTCGTGTCCATGGNCGCTAANCGCGGCGTCCAGCGCGTGCGCATCGNCGCCTTCACCGACGGCCGCGACGTCGACCCCCAGTCCGGGGCCGGCTTCATGGAGTCGCTCCAGGCCTTCTGCGCCAAGGTCTCCGAGGCCACCGGCGCCGACGTCAAGATCGCCACGGTCTCCGGCCGCTACTGGGGCATGGACCGCGACAACCGCTGGGAGCGCGTCGAGCGCGCCTACGACGCCATCGTCGGCGCCGAGGGCGTCGAGGTGGCCAGCGCCGCCGAGGGCCTGCGTGCGTTCTACGAGAAGGACCCGCGCGGCGACGAGTTCGCCGACCCCATGGTGGTCGNGGNCGCGGCCCTCGGCACCCACGACGGCGACGCGTTCATCTTCTTCAACTTCCGCCCGGACCGCGCCCGCGAGATGACCCGCGCGCTCACCGACGCCACCTTCGACGGCTTCGAGCGCCGCTCCACCCCCGAGCTCTCGTGCTTCGTCACCATGACCGAGTACGACCCCGAGCTCGACGTCGAGGTCGCCTTCCCCAAGACGGTGCCGGCCCACGTCCTGGCCGACGTCATCTCCGACAACGGCCTCAGGCAGCCCCACACCGCCGAGACCGAGAAGTACGCCCATGTGACGTTCTTCCTCAACGGCGGCGTGGAGGAGCCCAAGGAGGGGGAGACCCGCGTGCTCGTCCCGAGCCCCAAGGTCGCCACCTACGACCTCAAGCCCGAGATGAGCGAGCCGGAGGTTACCGAGCGCCTCGCCAGGTCCATCCGCGAGGACGCCGCCGACCTCTACGTGGTCAACTACGCCAACTGTGACATGGTGNGCCACACCGGCGTCGNCCAGGCCGCCACCGCGGCNTGCGAGGCCGTGGACGACGGCCTCTCCCGCATCGTCCCCGAGATCCTGGCCAAGGGCGGCTTCGCGCTCATCCCCNCCGACCACGGAAACGCGGACNATATGTACGACGTCTCCTCCACCGGCGAGCGCAAGCCCTTCACGGCCCACACCACCAACCGCGTGCCCCTGATCGTCGTCGACCCCGACGCCAGCCTGTCCGGCGTCGAGGACGGCCGCCTCTCCGACATCGCCCCCACCATCCTCGCGATGATGGGCATCGACCGTCCCGAGGAGATGACGGGCCGAGTGCTCGTGAAGGAGTAAGGAACCGTGGCGTCCCTCGCGACGCTGTGGTAGCCTTATGGGCTGTGATCTCAGACCGTCTGCCCGGCCCCGCCCCGCGCGGGGCCGGGTCGTGCAAGGAGGAGTCCCCGTGGGTCCCTTGAACATCGCCCACATCGTCGTCTGGGCCCTGTCGGCCGCCGCGTCCATCGTCTTCGTGCTCATGCACTCGGGCAAGTGGACCGGCGTGTCCGACATGATTGNCAGCTCGATGTACAACTCCAACGCCGGCTCCGGCGTGTGGGAGAAGAACCTCGACCGCCTCACGGTGGTCAGCTGCTGCGTCTTCGCGGCGACCCTCCTGATCTTCATGCTCACGTTCCCTCAGGGGAGCCTGGGCTAGGCCCTTCGGGCAATGCGCGTACCGGGACCGCCGCCCCTCCGTGGGGCGGCGGTCCTTCTATTGTGTGTCGATGCGTGAAACATCGGTTCNTTCCGCCGACGACTGTATAACTCGAGCCGTTTGACGCATAAACCCCCGGACCACCGCATGCCGGCGCCAGCNGGACGAGCGGGCCGNCGNCGCCCGCGCTGACCCAAGGGGGATCTATGAATGGCATCGCAGGTACGAGCGGCGTGACGAGGCGCACCTTCCTCACGGGGTGCGCCCTGGCCTCCGGGCTCGTCGCGCTCTCCGGCTGCANGNAGAGCGACGGCGCCTCGGCNGGGGAGGGCGGCGGCAAGCTCTCCTACTTCATCACCAACCCGCCCTCGATCGACCCCTTCAACGCGCAGGATGTGGCCGGCTGCATGGTGGCCCGCCAGCTGTTCGACCCCATGTGCACCTACGACTTCGACAAGCAGGAGCTCGTGCCCTGCGCCGGCGAGTCGTGGAGCAGCAACGACGACGGCACCGTGTGGACCTTCAAGGTCAAGGAGGGCAACACCTTCCACAACGGCGAGACCGTNGACGCCGAGGCCTTCAAGCGTGCCTGGAACCGCCTCTGCAGCCCCAAGACGAGCGACTCGCCGTCCGTCGTGAGCTACTACCTCAAGCTGGTCAAGGGCTACGAGGACGTCGTCTCTGGCAAGGCCGACGAGCTCGCCGGCGTCTCCTGCCCCGACCAGTACACCNTCCAGGTGGAGCTCTCCGAGCCCTTTATGGACTTCCCCATGATCTGCTCCATCATGCCCACGGCCCCCGTGCCCAAGGCCGCCCTCGACGACTTCCAGACCTTCTTCCGGGCGCCCATCGGCAACGGCCCCTACACCATGGACGGCCCGTGGGAGGACGGCCAGTACATCAACCTCAAGACCTACGAGGATTACAAGAACGGCGACAAGCCCAAGATCGGCCANCTTACGTTCAACATGCAGAAGGACGTCGAGACGGGGTACCGCGAGTTCCAGGCCGGTAACGTCGACATCTGCGACATCCCCACGGCCCAGGNGAANNGCGCNCACGAGCAGTACNGCGTCTCCGAGGACGGNTACACCATCACCCCGGGCAAGCAGTGCCTGGACGGCGACCAGCCCTCCACGTACTACCTCGTGCTCAACCTCAAGGACCCCGNCATGGCCGACGTCANCCTGCGTCGCGCCATCTCCCTGGCCATCGACCGTCAGANCATCTGCGACTCCGTGCTCCAGGGCACGCNCCTCNCGGCCACCAACCTCTGCCCGCCCCCGTGCCGCGGTTACGAGGAGNGGCAGTGGGCCTGNTGCAAGTACGACCCCGACCAGGCCACGGCCATCCTCGACCAGTACTACCCCAAGGACGCCAACGGCAGCCGCGGGGTCAAGGTGACCNTGATGTACAACGTCGATGGCTCCCACAAGGAGATCATGGAGGCCGTGCAGGGCAACCTCAACCAGGTGGGTATCGACGTGGAGCAGAGCACCCTCGAGTGGGCCAGCTACCTCACCAAGCTCCAGTCCGGCGACTTCCAGATGGGCCGCAACGGCTGGGTGGCCGAGTACCCCTCCATCGACAACTTCCTGTACTCGCTGCTCTACACCGGCAACGCCGACAACCTCTCCGGCTACTCCAGCCAGCAGGTGGACGACCTGATCATGGAGGCCCGGGCCACCAGGGACGACGACCGCCGCTACCAGCTGCTGCAGGAGGCCAACAAGATCGCCGGCGACGACGTGCCCATGGTCCCGCTCTTCTACTACAAGTTCGCCAAGGTGGGCTCCAGCCGCATCGCCCATGCCTACCTCTCGCCCATCGAGCAGTCCTCCGCCGCCACCTGGGAGCTGCAGGCCTGACGCAGACGGCGGCGCCATCATAAAAGACCGTGGTTCCTGCATAGGCCCCCGGCGCACCGGACGCGGTGCGCCGGGGGCCTTCCCGTGGGTAGGGGAGGAGCCCGGTCGCGCCATGGGGTGCGCACCGCCGCCCCTACATNGGAAAATAAGGCACCTTCNTTACACCTGCCCGCACTGCCTTGGATTTCGGAAACGTTACAATCCATAAAATCAATGNAGGCNANCCGCCGTTTTCCTTGCATATCAGGAAACTTTGAGAAATACTTTTGTCCCATGCAGACGCTCCATGGAGGTCCGTAACCTCCGGCGATTGCTGGCCGTGCCGAGGGNATGGNCAANAGACAGAAGGAGAGAGCATATGAGTGAGCAGGTGAAGATCGGCCGCCGNACGTTCCTCAAGGGGTCCGCCGCGGCGTCCGCGCTTCTNGCGCTCGCGGCTTGCAAGAAGGCCGACGACGCCCCCACTGCCGAGGCCGAGGGCACCGGTGCCACCGCCAAGGTGTACATCAACAACCCCGTCTCCATCGACCCCTACAACTGCCAGGAGTCCGAGGGCACGCAGGTCTGCTACCAGATCTTCGACAGCCTGACCGACTACGACTACGAGAAGGGCGAGCTCGTCCCCAGCGCCGCCGCCTCCTGGAAGGCCAACGACGACGCCACCGAGTTCACCTTCACCCTTGTGGAGGGCGCCAAGTTCCACAACGGCGACCCTGTNGACGCCGAGTCCTTCAAGCGTGCCTGGACCCGCCNGGTCGACCCCAAGACCAACGAGTCGTCCCCCTCGGCCGTCAACTACCACATCGCCATGGTCGACGGCTACGACGCCCTCGTGGCCGGCGAGACCGACGAGCTCACCGGCGNCNNCTGCCCCNACGAGAAGACCCTNGTGGTCAAGCTCACGGTGCCCTATGCCGACTTCCCCTACGTGGCCAGCCACCCGGCCCTCGGCCCCGTGCCCGCCGTGGCCCTCGAGGACTTCGACACCTTCTTCCGCGCCCCCATCGGCAACGGCCCCTTCATGATGGACGGCAAGTGGGAGGACGGCCAGTACATCAACGTCAAGCGCTTCGAGGACTACGTGGGCGACAAGCCCTCCATCNCCGCGGTGCAGTTCAACATCCAGAAGGACATGGAGACCGCCTACAAGGAGTTCCAGGCCGGCAACTACGACTTCTGCGANGTNCCCACCGCCCAGATCAAGAGCGCCCAGGACACCTACGGCGTCTCCGAG
This sequence comes from Olsenella sp. CU969, assembly GCF_905219715.1. NCBI lineage: Bacteria > Bacillati > Actinomycetota > Coriobacteriia > Coriobacteriales > Atopobiaceae > Olsenella > Olsenella sp. CU969. The sequence continues at coordinate 32,669 of NZ_CAJMXC010000001.1, read as the reverse complement.
GACGGCTACACCATCACCCCGGGCAAGCAGATGCTCCTGGGCGACGAGGCCTCCGTCTACTACCTCACNGTCAACAACAACGACCCGGTGCTCAAGGACCCCAACCTGCGCAAGGCCATCTCCCTGGCCATCAACCGCCAGGCCATCTGCGACACCGTCTTCTCCGGCACCCGCACCCCGGCCGCCAACATCGTGCCGCCCGGAATCGCCGGCTACGAGGACGACGTCTGGGAGTACTCGCACTACGACAAGGACGCTGCCGTCAAGCTGCTCGACCAGTACTATCCCGCCGATGCCGACGGCAAGCGCAACGTGAGCTTCCAACTCTCGTTCAACGGCGACGGCAACCACGGCGACATCATGGAGGCCATCCAGGCCGACCTCGTCGCCGTGGGCATCGATGCCCAGCTCGACCAGGGCGAGTGGGCCGCCATTCTCGACCGCTACCAGAACGGCGACTACCAGGCCNGCCGCCTCGGTTGGATCNCCGACTACCCCATCATGGACAACTTCCTCTACCCTCTGTTCTACACCGGCAACGGCGACAACCGCTCCCTGTACTCCAACCCCGCCGTCGACGAGGCCCTCGACAAGGCCCGTCAGACCACCGACGACGACGAGCGCATCGCCGCCCTCCAGGCCGTCAACAAGACGANCTCCGAGGACTTCCCGGTGATCCCGATCTTCTTCTACAAGCACACCTNCGTGGGTTCCGACAAGGTCAAGAGCGCCTATGTGGACCCCTCCAAGAAGATCAAGCTTCGCGCCGCGNAGATNGAGGGCTANGNCCAGACGGCCGCCTCGGTGGATATACCGCCGCCTTGATTGCATAACGAGGCACCGGGTCTTTCAGGCCCGGTGCNTTATTTTGTTCGTTTCGTTGGCAAGGCGCGGGTCAGATGGGTCCTCGGTGCGCAAAACGCCCCGTGGATTGCTTCGAAACTGTTTCCAGTAGGTAGTAGGGTGCATAGGAGGGGCTTGGATTTGCATTAGGCGGCTATACTTGCCCAAGGCCCTGTTTTAGCCAAAATAAACGGAAAAGCAAGGCTTCGTATCGGCCCAGGACACGGGAGACACCGAGTATGGTCAAGTACATCCTGAAACGTCTCCTGCAGTTCATCCCGGTTTTCATCGGCGTCACGATCATCCTGTTCGCCATGGAAAACATCGTCCCCGGCGACCCGATCAAGCTGATCGCCGGCGACAAGGCTCTCAATCCGGAGACTGAGCTGCAGCTGCGCATCGCGAACCATCTCATCGAGACGGATTCCGAAGGCAAGCCCCTGTACGACGCGGATGGAAACACCATCCCCACGCCCCTCTGGAAGCAGTACGGCTACTACATCAACGGCCTGCTCCACGGCGACCTCGGCAACTCCTACAGCCGCAAGCTCCCTGTGACCCAGATCTTCGCCGACAAGTACCCCTACACCGTGAAGCTCGCCCTGGTGGGCATCGTCATCGAGGCGGTGGTGGGCATCGGCGCCGGCCTCATATCGGCCATCAAACGCTACTCGTTCTGGGACGTGCTCGTGACCCTGGTCACGGCCGTCCTCGTGGCCATGCCCGCCTTCTGGCTCGGCATGCTCCTGCAGCTCTTCTTTGGCGTGGTGCTCAAGAACGCCACAGGGGGGGCTTCTACCTGCCCATCTCCGGTGCCGGCGGCCCCAACTCCGAGTTCGAGAGCTGGGTGCACTACATCCTGCCCGGCATCACCCTGGCGGCCGTGTCCACGGCCTACGCCGCCCGCATCATGCGTTCCCAGCTCCTCGAGGTCATGAACCAGGACTACATCCGCACCGCCAAGGCCAAGGGCCTCTCCCGACGCCAGGTCATCCTGCACCACGCCCTCAAGAACGCCCTGATCCCCGTGGTCACCTACATCGGCATCGACTTCGGCGCCATGCTCTCCGGCGCCATCCTCACCGAGACGGTGTTCAACTGGCCCGGTGTGGGCTATGAGATCTACCGTGCCATCACCCAGCGCGACTGGCCCATCGTCATGGGCGGCGTCACCATCATCATCGTCGTGGTGATGGTGATCAACCTCGTCGTCGACGTGAGCTACGCCTTCCTCGATCCAAGGATCAGGTACGGCGCGCCCAAGGACCAANGCTAGGGGAGGGGTAGACCCATGGAGAAGAANCAGCATGGGGCGGACCTCGACCGCGAGGCCGCCAAGGAGCTCAGAGAAGAGACGGACAGGGCCTACGAGGTCCACGAGGAGGAGGCCCAGGCCGCCGGCGAGCGGGTCTCCCTCGACCACGACGACTCCGAGGCGGAACACCACCGCGACTTCCGCGGCGCCTACAACGCCGTGGTCGNCGAGGTGGACAATGACAACTCCGCCCGCACCCTCTGGGGCGACGCCTTCGGGCGTCTGCGCAAGAACAAGCTCGCCGTCATCGGCGCCGTCTGGATCGTGTTCATCGCCATCGTGGCGATCACGGCCGACCTCTGGGTCCCCCAGACGCTCGGTTCCCCCATCGCCATCGACTCGTCGCAGATGGCCGACCTCGCAAGGCTCCCCCCGTCGCCGGAGCANCCCTTCGGCACCGACTCCCTCGGCCGTGACGTGCTCTGCCGCGTGATCTACGGCGCCCGCGTGTCGCTGATGGTGGGCCTTCTGGCCACGGCCATCTCCACGGTGCTCGGCCTCATCATGGGCGCCCTCGCCGCCTACTACGGCGGCATCTGGGACACCATCATCATGCGCCTGGCCGACATCTTCCTGGCCTTCCCCTACACGCTCTTCGTCATCGCCATGCTGGCGGTGCTCGGCCAGGGCATCCAGAACGTCTTCATCGCCATCGGCGTCCTCGGGTGGCCCTCCATCGCCCGCGTTTTCAGGAGTGCCATCCTCTCGGTCAAGGAGAACGACTACGTCGACGCGGCCCGCTCCATGGGTGCCTCCGACCTCCGCATCGTCGCCCGCCACATCTTCCCCAACTCCGTGGCCTCCATCGTGGTCTACGCCACGATGAACATCGGCGGCGCCATCCTCACCGAGAGCGCCCTGAGCTTCCTCGGCATGGGCGTCACTCCGCCCAACCCCTCGTGGGGCTCCANGATCCAGGACGGGCAGACCTACCTCGCCACCGAGCCCTGGCTCATGCTCATGCCCGGTATCGCGATCCTGTCCACCGTGCTCGCCTTCACCCTGCTGGGNGACGGCCTGCGCGATGCCCTCGACGTCAAGATGAAGGATGCGTAAAGACCCATGGCCAAGAAGCAGAACGAGTCCGTCAAGGACCTCAAGACGGCCCCCATCCCCGAGGGCTCCCATCTTCTCGAGGTGGACGACCTCAAGATGTACTTCCACACCCAGGACGGCGTGGTCAAGGCCGTCGACGGCGTGACCTACACCCTCGACCGCGGCGAGACCCTCGGCGTGGTGGGCGAGTCCGGCTCCGGCAAGTCGGTGACCGCCATGACCATCATGGGCCTCATCGACATGCCCCCGGGGCGCATCGAGGGCGGCGACGTGCGCTATCGCGGGCGCTCCCTGCTCGAGATGACCGAGCAGGAGATGCAGTCCATCCGCGGCAACGACATCGCCATGATCTTCCAGGACCCCATGACCTCGCTGAACCCCGTCTACACCATCGGGCGCCAGCTGGGGGAGGGCCTGAGGATTCNCCGCGGCTATTCCAAGAAGCAGNCNCTCGACCGGGCCACCGAGCTCCTCGAGATGGTGGGCATCCCCAACGCCGAGCAGCGCGTGAAGGACTACCCGCACCAGTTCTCCGGCGGTATGCGCCAGCGCGCCATGATCGCCATGGCGCTGGCCTGCGACCCCGACATCCTCATCGCCGACGAGCCCACGACGGCCTTGGACGTCACCATCCAGGCCCAGATCATCGAGCTCATGCAGAAGATGCAGGAGAAGAACGGCAACGCCATCATCATGATCACCCACGACCTCGGCGTCGTGGCGGACATCGCCGACAAGATCATGGTCATGTACGCCGGGCGCCCCGTGGAGTTCGGCACCGCCGACGAGATCTTCTACTCGCCGATCCATCCCTACACCTGGGGCCTCATGCGGTCCATCCCCGAGCAGGTGACCGACGAGAAGAAGCCGCTCACGCCCATCAAGGGCAACCCGCCCTCGCTGGTGAACGTGCCCAAGGGCTGCTCCTTCTCGCCGCGGTGCCCCTACGCCACCGACCTCTGCCGCACCGAGAGGCCGTCCCTGTACACCACGCCGTCGGGCCACTACGCGCGGTGCCACTACTGCAACGACCCCGAGTTCGTCGCCAAGAACTCGCCCAAGAACTCCCGCAGCGCCGACGTGGCTNACGGGGCCAAGAACGTCGACGGAAGCGAGGCCTAAGCCATGGCAGACAAGAAGGAGCCCCTGCTCTCCGTTCAGCACCTGACCAAGGAGTTCCCCGTCGACTCCGGGGTCTTCGCCAGCCGCATGGCCAAGAAGGTCTCGGCCGTGCAGGACGTGAGCTTCGACATCTTCCCCGGCGAGACCTTCGGCCTCGTGGGCGANTCGGGCTGCGGCAAGTCCACCACCGGCCGCTGCATCATGCGCCTCACCCACCCCACGGACGGCCGCGTGGTCTTTGACGGCAAGGACGTCGCCTCGATGCACAAGAAGCAGCTCAAGGCCGTCCGCCACGACATGCAGTACATCTTCCAGGACCCCTACGCGTCCCTGAACCCCCGCATGACCATCGGCGAGATCGTGAGCGAGCCGCTGGCCATCCACAACGAGATGGACAGCAACGAGGAGCGCATCGACTACGTCCGCCAGCTCCTCGACATCGTGGGCCTGAACCCCGAGCACATCAACCGTTACCCCCACGAGTTCTCCGGCGGCCAGCGCCAGCGCGTGGGCATCGCCCGCGCCTTCGCCCTGCACCCCAAGCTCATCATCTGCGACGAGCCGGTCTCGGCCCTGGACGTCTCCATCCAGGCCCAGGTGCTCAACCTGCTGGGCGACCTCCAGAAGGAGTACGGCACCGCCTACCTCTTCATCGCCCACGACCTCTCTGTGGTGCAGCACATCTCGGACCGCGTNGCCGTCATGTACCTCGGCAACCTCATGGAGTGGTCCGACTGGTGCACGCTCTACGCCGAGCCGTACCACCCCTACACCCAGGCGCTCCTGTCGGCCGTGCCCGTGCCCGACCCGGATGTGCAGCGCAGTCGCGAGCGCATCATCCTCGCCGGCGACCCGCCCAGCCCCATCGACCCGCCGAGCGGCTGCCGCTTCCACACGCGCTGCCCCATCGCCCAGGAGATCTGCTCCCGGGAGAAGCCCGAGATGCGCGAGGTGGCGCCCGGCCACCACTGCGCGTGCCACTTCGCCAAGCCGTTCCCCATCCAGGGTTCCTCCATCGAGCTCTAGGACGGGCTCCGGGCACGACGCCTTCGACCGGGCGCCCAGCGGGGCGCCCGGTTTTTGTTTCCCGCCGCATACTTTTCTGCGGCTCCGGGCACAGGTAGAGTGACATACAGGGCGACAGTGAGGTTTTGAGACGTGACTTCCACGGATGAGGGGCGCGCCCACGGGGCGCCCATCGCACTTTCACAGGCGGAGGTGGGGCGCACCTACCGCCTCGTCTCCTTCGACGGACTCCNCGNGGCCACGGCGCGCCGGCTCGAGTCCGTGGGCATGACCTGCGGCACCCAGGTGACCGTCCTCAACAACAAGAGCCGCGGCACCGTGATCGTGCGGGTGCGCGAGACGCGCTGGGCCATGGGCCGCTCCATCAGCGGCGGCATCCTCGTGGAGCCTGCCGTCGGCGCCCCCGCCGACGGCCTCGTCTCCGAGCGGCATTTCGTGGCCACCGCCGCGAGCTGCGCCATCGGCGCGCCCGGCATGGACTCCGTCTCCGCGGGGGAGAGCGGCTTCGAGGGGGGCGAGGGCCGATGAACGCCTTCGAGGAGCACTTCACCTACGAGCCCGTGGGGGCCGAGCCCGGCCCCGAGGTGGGNCACCCGGGCATGACCATCGCCTTCGTGGGCAANCCCANCTGCGGCAAGACCACGCTCTTCAACGCCTACACGGGCTCCAACCTCAAGACCGCCAACTGGCCCGNCGTCACCGTGGANGNNAAGNNGGGCTCGNCNCGGNTCGAGGGCTACGAGGTGCGCCTTGTGGACCTCCCGGGCACCTACTCCCTCACGAGCTACACCATGGAGGAGGAGGTCGCCCGCAACTACGTGCTCTCCGGCGACGCGGACGTCATCATCGACGTNGTGGACGCCTCGTCCCTCGAGCGCTCCCTCTACCTCACCCTGCAGCTCCTCGCCCTCGGAAAGCCCGTGGTCGTGGCCCTCAACATGATGGACGTCGTGGCCAAGCGCGGCATGGAGATCGACGTTCACCGCCTCTCGGAGACCCTGGGCGCACCCGTCATCCCCGTGAGCGCCCGCAGGCGCGAGGGCCTGCAACCGCTNCTCCACGCCGCCTACNACCACCGCGGNGTGGCCCACGACCCCATCCAGCACTTCCACCCGGTGGACGACGGCATGGCCGAGAAGCACGCCGAGAACGTCATGGTCTACTCCCGCGACCTCGAGGGGCGCATCGACGCCGTGCAGGCGGCCNTCGAGGGGCGCTACCCCGACGTCGCGAACCCCCGCTGGTANGCGACGAAGCTCCTGGAGGGCGACGTCGCCGTGCGGCGCGACTACCCCCTGGACGTCCCCGAGCTCGAGGAGGACCTCNAGGAGCGCTTCATCGCCGAGCGCTACGACTTCATCAGCGGCGTGGTGGCCGAGTGCGTGTTCANCCGCGAGCGCCGTGCCGAGGCGACGGACCGCGCCGACCGCGTCCTGACGAGCCGGGTGTGGTCCATCCCCGTCTTCCTCCTCATCATGGCCGCGGTGTTCGGGCTCACGTTCGTCCTCGGCGACGCCGTGAAGGACGTCTTCCAGACATGGCTCGACCTCTTCAACGGCTGGGTGGCCGACGGCCTTGCGGCCCTCGGCGCCTCCGAGGCGGTGGTGAGCCTCGTGTGCGACGGCGCCATCTCCGGCGTGGGCACCGTGCTCACGTTCCTGCCCAACATCTTCATCCTCTTCTGCGCCCTGGCGTTCCTCGAGGACTCCGGCTACATGAGCCGCGTGGCCTACGTCATGGACGGCATCATGGGCGCCCTCGGGCTCTCCGGCCGCGCGTTCATCCCCATGATCCTGGGCTTCGGCTGCACCGTCCCCGCCATCATGAGCTCGCGCACCCTTGAGAGCATGCGCGACCGGCGCCGGGTCATGCTCGTCACGCCGTTCATGAGCTGCTCGGCGAGGCTCCCCATCTACGTGCTGCTGAGCGGCATGTTCTTCGGGCAGTGGGCCGGCCTCGCGGCCTTCTCCATGTACGTGCTCGGCATCGTCGTGGCGCTCCTCGTGCTGCTGGTGCTCAAGGTCATGGGCCACGCCACCGACGACGAGGGCGGCATGCTCCTCATCGAGCTCCCCGAGTACAAGATGCCGGACGCCTACACCGTGTGGGTGTACGTGAAGGACAAGGTCCTCGACTATCTGGAGCGCGCCGGCACCGTCATCTTCGCGGCGTCCGTGATCATGTGGGTGCTCCTGAACTTCGGGGCCACGGGCTACGTTGGCGAGAACGTGGACGGGTCGTTCGCCGCCGTCGTCGGCCGCGCCATCGCGCCCGCGCTGGCACCCTTCGGCTCCGGCGACTGGCGCCTCGCCGCGGCGCTCCTCGCCGGCATCTCCGCCAAGGAGGTCGTGGTCTCCAGCCTCTCCGTGCTGTTCGGCGTGAGCGGCACGGCCGTGGGCACGGCGNCCCTCCACGACGCCCTGCTGGGCATCGGGTTCGGCCCGNCNNACGCCCTGGNGTTCATGANNTTCTGCCTGCTCTACGTGCCCTGCATCGCCACGATCGCCACCATCAGGAGCGAGAGCGGCTCGTCGCGCTACGCCCTGTTCGCGGTGGTGTTCCAGCTGGCAGTGGCCTGGGTGGTGGCCTGGCTCGTGTTCCTGGTGGCCGGGTCGCTGCTGGGCTGAGCGGGCCGCAGCCTGTGCGTGGGGGAGGGTCTGTCCGACGGGGGCAGGCCCTCCCTATCTGTGCCGCCGTCCCGGTAGGNCTCAGGGACGAANGTCCAGGCGGTGTCGACGGACGGGTCGAGCTCCGGNAGCCCCTGCCAGAGGCGCTTGGGCATGAGGTGCACGCGGAGGTCGTAGCCGCGCTGGTCCCTGCCACGGCCGGGGAGGGACNCGGCGTNGTAGAAGCCCTTCCAGAGGGCGCGGACGTAGGCCTCCTCGCGGTGGGTGTCGTCCANNCTGNGGCACGCCTCGCGCGCCGCCTCGCCGTCGAGGCGCACGAGGGCGAGGCGGCCGCCCTCGTGCAGAACGGCCGAGCCGTGGGCCGGGTCGACGATGCAGAACCGCTCGGTGCCCATGCGGCGGCGGAAGTGCCCGGCCACGAGGGGCACGACGTCCGCCTTGGGGCGGTAGACGGCCAGGTACTCGCCAGTGGACAGACGCGAGAACCGGATGAACTGGCGCGCGTGCTCGCACTCGCCGGCGGCGGCCGTGGCGAGTTCCTCGGCNCGGGCGATNGCCGGGTCGCTGTTGTGGGTGCCCACGGCCGGCCCCCAGGTGAAGCCGCCGCGGAGGTAGCGGTGCAGGGCCTCCGCCATGTCGGGTTCGTCCACCATGGACGCCACGAGGCTCACGAGGTGCCGCGGGGAGTGCACGTAGCGGGGCAGGCCGCGCCCGGAGGCCATGGGGGCCGTGGCGGCGAGGAAGCCGTCCAGGACCCGCTGGGCCACGGCGGGGTCCGTCCCCACGGCGGCGGTCGCCTCCCCGAGCCGGGGCTGCCCGGCACCCTCCGCCTGCAGGCGCACGGCGTCGGGGCGCAGCCNGGCCAGGTAGGCGGCGCCCACGGCCGTGAGCACGCCCTCGGCGCTGGCCTCGCACGAGAGGCAGAGCGGCCCCCGGGCCCCGAGGGCCGCTAGGTCGCGGAGCACCTCCGGGGGCAGGGTGGCCTCAGAACAGGGCGAGCTGCCCNTCGGCGGCGCGGCGGGTGCGGTTGTAGCGGGAGCCTCGGGCATCGGATACCACCTTCTCCCGTATGAGCTCGGGGTCGGCGGGGCTTCGCGGGTCCCTCTTTCCCCCGCAGGTGAGGAAGTGCCGGGCGCGGCGCAGGGTGAGCCGCAGNCGCTCGAGGTCGTCGAACCCCNGNTGGTGGCTCCTGCGGGCGCGGCAGATCTTGCGGGCGCCCTCCGGGCCGATGCCCGGCACCCGCAGGAGCTCCTCCTTGGTGGCCGTGTTGACCTCCACGGGGAACTCGTCGATGTGGGCGAGGGCCCAGGCGAGCTTGGGGTCCACGTCCAGGTCCAGGAAGGGCGCCTCGGGGCTCACGAGCTCGTCCGCCGTGAATCCGTAGAAGCGCATGAGCCAGTCCGCCTGGTAGAGGCGGTGCTCGCGGCGCAGGGGCACCGGCGTCTCGGGGTGGGGGAGCCGGCCGTCCTCCACCACCGGCATGTAGGCGGAGAAGAACACGCGCTTGAGCCCGTAGGTGGAGTAGAGCGAGGAGGACAGCTTGAGGATGCGGTTGTCGTCCTCGGGGGAGGCGCCGACGATGAGCTGGGTGGACTGCCCCGCCGGGGCGAACGGGGCCGGGGCGCCGGGCTTGCGGCCGCCGCGCCTCCGGAGGCCGCCGCGGGCGCCGGGGAGGCCCCTGGGCGCCGGCGGGAGGTCGGGCCTCACCGTCGAGAGGTGCGAGCCGCCGCCCAGGTAGCCGGGGCCCGTGGCGCCGAGGAGGCGCTCCCGCTCCATGGTNTCCCGGATCTGGCGCATGGGGGAGAGCACCGTGCCCGCGCGCTTCTCGGGGCAGAGGGCCTCCAGCGACCCCGAGCTGGGGAGCTCGATGTTCACGGAGATGCGGTCCGCCAGCCGTCCCAGGGCGTCGAGAAGCTCGGGGGAGGCGCCGGGGATGGCCTTGGCGTGGATGTAGCCGTTGAAGCGGTGCTCCTCTCGGAGGAGCCGGAGGACCTCGATCATGCGCTCGCACGTGCGGTCGGCCCCGCCGAGCACCCCGGAGCTCAGGAAGAGCCCCTCGATGTAGTTGCGGCGGTAGAAGTCCATGGTGAGCTGCGCGAGCTCCGCCGGCTCGAACGTGGCCGTGGCGTGGGGGTTGGAGCGGCGGTTGACGCAGTAGGCGCAGTCGTAGGAGCAGGCGTTGGACATGAGCACCTTGAGCAGGGTCACGCNGCGGCCGTCCGGCGTGAAGCTGTGGCAGCACCCCGCGGCGCTCGCGGCGCCGAGGGACCCCTCCCGCGGCCCGCGGTCCACGCCCGACGACGTGCAGGCCGCGTCGTACTTGGCGGCGTCCGCCAGTATGGTGAGCTTAGAGAGGGTGTCCACGCCGCCTCCTGGTAGAACGGGTGTTCCTTCTCCTCAGTATAGCAGGGGCAAACGGATGTTCGGCCGCGATCAGAACNCGGCGAACCTCGGCCCGTGCACCACGCAGAGGTCCCGCCCGCTGGCGAGCTCCGTGACCTTGGCGCGGAACGCCTCCTCCTCGCCGGCGCGGAAGTCGCAGGTGAGCTGCACCTCGTCGGTAAAGATCTGGCCCACCACCTTGCCGCCGGCGTCTCTGGCCATGCGTCGCACNTGGTCGTACCAGGCGTAGGGGATGCAGCAGGCGACGCGGGTCACGGGCCGCATCTCCACCACGATCCCCTGGGAGCGGGCTTCCTCCACGGCGCCCGCCACGGCGCCGCCGTAGGCGCGCACCAGCCCGCCGGGCCCCAGGAGCGTGCCGCCGAAGTAGCGGGTGGTCACCGCGCAGACGTCGGCCAAGCCGGCCCCGCGGAGCGCGTCGAGGGAGGGGAGGCCCGAGGTCCGCTGGGGCTCGCCGTCGTCGCTCGCGCGCTCCTTGCCCGAGGCCAGCACCCAGGCCGGCACGTGGTGGCGGGCGTCGTGGTGGAGGGCGCGCACCTCGTCGACGAACCCCTCGGCCTCGGCCTCCGTCTCCACGTGGCGCAGGGCNGCGATGAAGCGGCTCTTGCGGTCAACNAGCTCGAAGACGGCCTCGGTTTCGGGTTTCAGGGTGAGATAGGTCTTCACGGGGCGCTCCTCGGGGTGTCGTCGGTCTGGTGCAATGCTATACTGCTTGGTCGCGAAGCGGGCCGGACGGCCGCGCCCCTCTCCGGGGGTGAGGAAAGTCCGGGCTCCATAGGGCAAGATGCCGGCTAACGGCCGGGCGGAGCGATCCGACGGAAAGTGCCGCAGAAAAGAAGACTCCCACTGGCCCGCAAGGGTTAAGGGAAAAGCTGAAACGGTGGTGTAAGAGACCACCAGCACCCCGGCAACGGGGTGGCTTGGTAAACCCCATCCGNANCAAGCGCAAATAGGAACGCCATGGGTTGGCCCGACCCGCGTTCGGGTTGCGCGCGAGAGAAGGACCGCGGCGACGCGGCCTCGAGATAAATGGTCGTCTATTACAGAACCCGGCTTACAGGCCCGCTTCGCACCTTCTCGCACACAGGCCCGCCGCCCCCACGGGGACGGCGGGCCTTCCCCGTGGGGCCCGTGCGGAGGGGCTCAGGAGAGGCCGGCCACCTCGGCCTCCAGGGCNTCCATGTCGCCGGTGAAGTGGAAGGCGTGCATACCGGCCCGCTCGGCGCCCACGCAGTTGACCGCCGTGTCGTCCACGAACAGGCAGCTGGCCGGCTCCACGCCGAACCGCTCGCAGAAGCGCAGGAAGATGATGGGGTCAGGCTTCATCATGTGCTCCTCCGCCGAGACGAGCGCGCCGTCCGCCACGTCGCACAGCGGGATCCTCGGAGCGAACTCCGAGCGGAACCTCGAGCTCACGTTGGAAAGGATGTAGACGCCGTAGCCCCGCNCCTTGAGGCGCCGGCCGAGCTCGTTGACCTCGGGGATCACGGCCTGCATGGAGGGGAAGCGCCGGAGGGCCTCGGCCGCCGCGCCGTGNAGGCGCTCCGGTAGGGCGTGGCAGGCCTCCATGAGCACCGTTTCGGGGCCGAACACGCCGGCGTCGGAGAGGGTCCAGGCGCTCCCCTTGAAGAGGGCCTCGAGCACCAGCCCCGCGTCCTCGTCGTTGTCCGTCACGTTGCGGGCGTAGACCTCGGGCTCCCACCTCAGGAGCACCCCGCCCATGTCGAAGACGACGTTCCGCACCGTGCCCGTTCCCTGTGGCGCCATGGCCCCTCCTCGTTCGCTCCCGTGCCTTCGGTCACGGCTCCCAGTGTATCCCCAACGGCCGCGCCCCCCTGCCCGGTGCTACGCTGGATGGGCGAAACCCCGGCTTCGAGAGAGGTATCCCATGGCACACGTACCTGCCGACTCCGTCACCGCCCAGGACCGCGAGGCCTGGCTCGCCCGCTTCTCCCGCGAGCGCGCCAACGTCGTGGCCAAGAACGCCGTCACCTCCGTGGGCATCCGCGCCGCCGCCCGGGTCCCCGAGGGTGTGGCCGCCAACGCCATGGGCTTCGACGTCGAGGTCCCCCAGGGCGACCGCTGCGACCAGCAGCGCTCCGGGCGCTGCTGGATGTTCGCGAGCCTCAACACCATGCGCCAGGCCGTCATCGAGCGCCTCGGCCTCAAGACCCTCGAGCTCTCCCAGAGCTACCCGCTCTTCTTCGACAAGCTCGAGAAGGCCAACTGGTTCCTCGTGAACGCGATCGACACCGTCGACGAGCCCCTGGACGGCCGTCTCGTGTCGTACCTGCTTCAGGACCCCGTGGCCGACGGCGGCCAGTGGGACATGTTCCGCTCCATCGTCAAGAAGTACGGCGTGGTGACCAAGGAGGCCATGCCCGAGACCGCCTGCTCCCGCAACACGTCCGAGCTCGACCGCTACCTCACGCGCTACCTGCGCGGCTGCGCCATGCGCCTGCGCCGGGCCCACGGGGAGGGCGCCGACGCCGCCGAGCTTGACGGCCTGCGCCGGGCCATGATGGCCGACGTCCACTCCATGCTCGTCACCTGCCTCGGGGAGCCGCCCGCGAGCTTCGAGGNGNGCCTGCGCGACAAGGACGGCAGGCTCGTGCTGCACGGCACCTACACGCCCCGCGAGTTCTTCTCCGACGTGGTGCAGATGGACGTGGACGCCCTCGTCTCGTGCATCAACGCCGAGACCGCCGACAAGCCCCTCATGCACGCCTTCACCGTCGACCGTCTCGGCAACGTCGTGGAGGACGGCGGCGTGCGCCACCTCAACCTCCCCATGTCCCGCCTCAAGGAGCTCGCCGTGGCGCAGCTCCGCGACGGCCGCCCCGTGTGGTTCGGGTGCGACGTGGCCCAGAGCTACGTGCGCGACGAGGGCATCATGTCCTGCGGCGCCCTGCAGGTGGACGAGCTCTTCGGCTTTGCGGTGGAGGGCTGCATGGACCGCGAGGAGCGGCTGGACTACGGCGAGTCCGTCATGACCCACGCCATGGTGCTCGAGGGCGTGCGCCTCGACGCCGAGGGGCGCCCCGAGGTCTGGAAGGTCGAGAACTCCTGGGGCAAGGATCACGGCCGCGAGGGCTTCGACACCATCACCGNCGCCTGGTTCGACCAGTACGTCTACCAGGTGGTCGTGGACCGTCGCTACCTCACCGACGNGGAGCNCTCCGTCATGGACGGCGCCGAGGCGATCGTGCTCGCGCCCTGGGACCCCATGGGCTCCCTTGCCTGACGCCCCCCGCCTCCGGTCGCCCGACGGCCTCGCCGCCCCTCCGGAGGCCGGGTTCGTCCTGCGCACCCTCGAGGACGCCGGCCACAGCGCGTGGGTCGTGGGCGGCTGGGTGAGGGACTCCCTCCTCGGCCGCCCCGTCCNCGACGTCGACGTCGCCACGAGCGCCCGTTGGGAGGACGGCGCCCGCGCCCTGCGCGCGGCCGGCATCCCCGTGGTGGAGACGGGCACGGCCAACGGCACCGTGACGGCCGTCGTGGGGGGCGTGCCCGTGGAGGTGACCACCTACCGCGTGGACGGCGCCTACAGCGACGCCCGCCACCCGGACGCCGTGCGGTTCGTGGACTCCGTGGACGACGACCTCGCCCGCCGGGACCTCACCGTCAACGCCATGGCGTGGCACCCGGAGAGGGGCCTGCGCGACCCGTTCGGGGGTCGCGACGACCTCGCCCGCGGCCTCGTGCNNTCCGTGGGCGACCCGGACGCCCGCATGGCCGAGGACGCCCTCAGGGTGCTTCGGGCCGTGCGGTTNNCGGCGCGGCTCGGCTTCTCGGTGGAGCCGGCCACCCAGGCCGCCGTGGACGCCCACGCTCCGGGCCTCCGGCACGTGAGCCGCGAGCGCATCGGGTCCGAGCTCCGNGCTCTGCTCGCCACCGGCCGCGGGGGAGGGGCGCTCCGCACCCAGCGGCCCGCGCTCTTCTGTGCCGTGCCCGAGCTCGNCGCCATGGACGGGTTCCCCCAGCGCACGCCCTACCACTCCATGGACGTCCTGGGCCACGTGGCCCGCGTCATGGACTACGTCGAGGTCTACACGGGCGGCACGGCCACCGAGCACCTGCGGTGGGCCGCGCTGCTCCACGACGTGGGCAAGCCCGACCGCCTCACCTACGGCCCCGAGGGCACCGCCCACTTCTTCGGCCACCCGGCCCGGAGCCGCGACATCGCGCGGGAGGTCATGGCGNGGCTCGCCGTGCCGCGCGCCGTGGCGGTGCCCGCCCTGGNCCTCGTGCGCCTGCANGACCGGCCCGTCGCGGACGACGACCGCTCGGTGACCTCCATCCTCCGCGACCTCGACCGCCTGGCCCCGGCCATGGCGCCGGGNCTCTTCTTCGAGCTCATGGCTCTCAAGCGCGCCGACGCCGCCGGCAAGGCGCCCGCGTACCGCGGCTACGCCGTGGAGGTGGACGCCCTCGAGGCCCGCGGCCGCGCCCTCCTGACCGCCGGCGTGCCCCTCAGGCCCTCCGACCTCGCGGTCTCGGGCGCGGACGTCATGGGGGCGCTCGGCCTGCCCCCGGGCCCGGCCGTGGGCCGGGCGCTCCGTGCGGCCCTCGACGCCGTGCACCGGGGCGAGGTGGGGCCTGGGCGCGACGAGCTGCTCCGTTGGATCGAGGAACATGGGGATGATTCATCCGTTTGCGGAAAACCTTAGACCCTTCACCGAATTCCGGAGNGGGGGGACACTNGCCTTGCACGTGNCGGATCGGATGCCGCCCCTTGCCCTGCGTCGAAAGGTGCTCCATGGGCGAACCCCGTTACACCGCCGCCGAGGCCGATAGGCTGGAGAGGAACCGTACCGCCCTCTGCTCCGTCGTAGGCGGGAGGTCCCGGACGAGGCGCCCCGAGGATGGTCGCACGNTCGGCCTCGAGCTCGAGCGNATCGTCATCGACCCCGTCACCGGCACCCGCGTGGCCTTCGACGACGTCCTCGGCATCTCCACGCTCCTCGAGCGCTGGCAGCGCTACTTCTCGCCAGACGAGCGTGTCCTCGTGGACGGCAGGGTCTTCGGCTACGCGGGCACGGTCGACGTGGGCTGCGGGCGCTCCGTGGGCATCTCGGTCTCCTTGGAGCCTGGCGGCCAGCTCGAGGCCTCCGTGGGCCCCTCGTCGAGCGTGGTGGACCTCCTCGGCGCCCTCGAGGCCNTCGACGAGCAGTTCCTCGCCATCTGCGACGAGCTCGGCGTGGAGTGGCNGCTCGTGGCCCTGGGCTGCGACCCCGTGACGGCCGACCCCCGGGAGGTGCCGCTCATCCCCAAGGAGCGCTACCGCCTCATGGACGCCTACCTCTCCCGCACGGGCCGCTACGCCCGCGACATGATGCGGCTCTCGGCCTCCACCCAGGTCTCCATCGACTGCGGCGAGGAGGACTCCATGGTGGGGCAGTTCCGCCTGGCCGTGGCCCTGGGCCCCATCCTCTCGTTCCTCTGCGACAACGTGAGCTCCTGGCGCGGCCTCGCCCCCTGCGACACGCCGTCCATGGTGCGTTCGCGCATCTGGGACTCCGTGGACGGCGACCGCTGCGGCGTCGTGCCCGGCACGTTCGACGGGGACTTCTCGCCGGAGTCCTACGTGGACTGGCTCATGGGCGTGAGGCCCATCCTGTTCACGGACGACCACGGCCTCACAATCTCCACCTGCTCCGCCACCGAGGCCGACATCATGGCCATGCGCGACCTCTCCGGGGGCGAGGTCGCGCACATGTTGTCCATGGTGTTCCCCACGGTGCGCCTCAAGGGCATCGTCGAGATGCGCGACNCCGNCTCCATGCCGCCCCGACTCGCCGCCGCCCTCGCCGCCTTCGTCAAGGGCGTCTTCTACGACGCCGACGCCTTCGGGCGGGCGAGCGCCCTGCTCGTGGACGGCCGCACCGAGGAGGACGTCCGCATGGCCTACTGGCAGCTTCGTACCCTCGGCTGGGAGGCGGAGGTCTACGGCACCCCCATGACCACGCTCGTGCAGCGCCTCATCCAGCTCGCCGAGAACGGCCTCACCGACCACGACGAGCGGCGCATCTTCCACGGCCTTTCGAGCCTGTGGCAGTCGCGGCTCGTCCCCAGGGACCTCTACCTCAAAGGATAGGCCCCGCGCGGGCCCGAAAGATTGGATTGGCCATGCTGTTGTTCGACCGCATCCTGCCCATCGTGCTCCTCGTCGCCGCCGTGGGGGCGCTCTTCGCCTCGGTGGTCGTGGTGAGGCAGCAGCACGTGGCCGTCGTGGAGCGCTTCGGCCGCTTCAACCNCGTGCTGCGGCCGGGTCTCAACCTCCTCGTCCCGGTGGTGGAGACGGCTCACGACGTCTCGCTCATGACCCAGGACCTCCACCTGGACTACGACGCCAAGACCAAGGACAACGTCACCATCGGCCTCGAGGTGGCCATCCAGTACCNGGNGGACCAGGAGCCNTGCGCCGACGTCCGGGAGTCCGGCATCTACAAGTCGGTCTACACCCTCGCCGACCCCGTGGGACAGATAAAGGACTACTTCGCGGACGCCCTGCGCTCCCAGATTCCCACCCGCGACCTCGAGACCGTCTTCTCCGAGAAGGACGCCATCGCGAGTGCCATCGGCGAGGACGTCAAGGAGAAGATGGTGGGCTACGGCTACGCCATCGTGACCACGCTCATCACCTCCATCAAGCTCCCGGCCGACGTCCAGGCGTCCATGAACCGCATCATCACCACGGCCAACGACCGCGTGAGCGCCACCAACGAGGCCGAGGCCGCCAAGGCACGCTCCGTCATCGCCGCCCAGGCCGACGCCGAGTCCATGAAGATCCAGGGCGAGGGCATCGCCCAGCAGCGCATCGCCATCGCCGAGGGCCTGGCGCGCTCGCTCTCCACCATCCAGGAGTCGGGCCTCTCCAGCAACGAGGCCAACATGCTGCTCATGTTCACCCAGCGCCTGGGCATGCTCGAGAAGTTCGCCGAGAAGGGCTCCTCGACGCTCCTCATCCCCGAGGACCTGGGTTCCACGGACGTCATGGCCCAGGTCATGGCGGCCATCGAGGCCGAGCGCCGGGACGGTGGAAAGGCCTAGGGGCCCCACGGGGTGTCCCTTAAGGGAAACGGCGGCCGGTGCCGGGGGTACACACCCGGCACCGGCCGTTTTGCATATCCGCGAGGAGAGCCCATGGGACAGCGTCCAGAGTCTAGCCCGAGCCCCGTCCGACCGCTCGACGGGAGGGCGCGGCTCGTCGTGGCCCTCATGCTGTTCTCCATGTTCTTTGGCGCGGGCAACCTCATCCTCCCGCCGCTGCTGGGCCTCCAGGCCGGCACGGCCGCCGTGCCGGCCACCGTGGGGTTTCTGGTGTCGGGCATCGGGCTGCCGGTCCTCGCCGTGGTGGCCGTGGCCCTGGCGGGCGACGCCCGGGCGCTCGCCGGCAGGGTCTCGGCGCGCTTCTCGGCCGTGTTCGTGGCCCTGGTCTACCTCTCCATCGGCCCGCTGCTGGCCATCCCGCGCNCGAGCTCCACGGCCTTCGAGATGCTCTCGCCGCTCCTGCCCGACGGTTCCAAGGCCGTGCCCCAGCTCGTCTTCTCGGTGGCGTTCTTCTCCGTGGCCTTCGCCATGGCGCTCCGCCCGGGGCGCCTCTCGCGGTTCCTCGGCAGGGTGACGGGCCCGGCCCTCGTGGCCCTCATCGCCGTCCTCGCCGTGGCGAGTCTNGTGGACCCGCTCGGCGTGCCGGGGCCCGTGCAGGCGACGTACGCGGCGTCTCCCGCCGTGGACGGCTTCGTGACCGGCTACCAGACCATGGACCTCCTGGCGGCCATGACCTTCGGCCTCGTGGTCGCCGAGAACCTGGGGTCCCTCGGCGTGGCCGACAGGGGCGCCCAGGCCCGCGAGGTCTCCCTGGCGGGCCTCGGCGCCGGCGCCCTCATGGCGGTCATCTACTGCGCGTTCTCGTTTCTCGGGGCCACCATGGGCACCGTGGCGCCCGGCGCGTCCAACGGCGCCGAGGTGCTCACGGCCGCGGCCTACGGGCACTTCGGCACGGCCGGCGTGGCCCTCGTGGCCGCCATCTTCCTGCTCGCGTGCCTCAACGTCTGCGTGGGCCTCGTGAGCTGCTGCGGCACGTACTTCTTCGAGACCTACGGCGCCGGCTCCCCGGAGCCCGGCACCCACCGTCTGGGGCGCGCGCCTTACGTGGCGTGGGCGGCCGCGTTCGCCGCGTTCTCCTGCGTGGTGTCCAACGTGGGGCTCACCCAGATCCTCGCGCTCTCCGTGCCCCTGCTCGAGGCGCTCTACCNGCCGGCCATCGTGCTCGTGCTCATGGCCTNCGGCGCCGGGGCGTTCGACCGGCGGCCGTGGTGCTGGCCGGCGGCCGTGGGGTGCGCCGCGGTGCTTGGCGTGGCCCAGGCCGCATGTGGGGCCCTGGCCCCCGGCACNCCCACCGGGCTCGACTGGCTGCCCCTGGCCGGCGTGGGCCTGGGGTGGGCGGTCCCCACGGCCGTGGTCCTCGGCGTTACGTGGCTGCTGTCGCCGAGGCTGCCGGCGCGCGGGTAGGGGAGCGGGCTGCGACGGACCCCCGTCTGACCTCCCCGAGCCGCGGAAACGGGCCGGTGGCANATTCGTCGCGATTGTGGGTTGCACGGCCTAGGGCATTGCGTTAATGTAACTACTCGCGNCGAGCAATCGGCGCACAGGGATATTGGGATGTCGTCTAACGGCAGGACAGCGGATTCTGGTNCCGTCAATGGGAGTTCGATTCTCTCCATCCCAGCCATCCCCTACGGCCCGTTCGTCTAGCGGTTCAGGACGCCGCCCTCTCAAGGCGGAGATCACCAGTTCGAATCTGGTACGGGCTACCNGGCCCGTTCGTCTAGCGGTTCAGGACGCCGCCCTCTCAAGGCGGAGATCACCAGTTCGAATCTGGTACGGGCTACCAAACGTGACCGCGGGTCCCTCTGGGGCCCGCGTTTTTGTCTCGCGGCAGTTCGTCCATGCCTGCCGCCCTGCTGGCCCCGCTTTTCNCGTNGAGCGCACGGCACAGCGTCAGGGCGCGCGGCGGTTCAGGTATAACCATCAGAATGAGCTTGAGGAATGCCGTCGGAGAGGGGAGGGGTATGGACGAGGGACGTCGCGACGGGGTCGACACCGCGTCTTCCGCCGACGCCCCCCAGGACCGCCCCGTCGACCCCGTCGTGGACGTGGACGGCCTGGAGCTCCCCGCCGACGGCCCCGCGCCCCAGGCCCTCGAGGCCGCGGAGCAGCCGCTGGAGGACGCCCTGGGCTTCTTCGACGTCGACGGGGCTGATGCGGGGAACGCCGAGCCCGCCGAACACGCCTCTCAGGCTCCCGGTGCCCGCCCAGCCGACGAGACCGCCCGCCGCGCCAAGCCCAAGGGCCTCCGCATCGGCGTGGCCGGCGCCGCCCACCGCGCCCCCAAGAAGGCCAAGGCCGGTTCCAAGGCCGCCGCCAAGCCCGTCCCCAGGCCCAAGGGGTCCCACGCGGGCCCGCGCACCCGCGTGGGCGAGGAGGAGAGCCGCGACAAGGCGAAGGCCCGCAAGGGCGCCCTGTTCATGGCGGCGGTGCTCGCCGCCAACATGCTCTGGATCGTGGTCTCGGGGCAGTTCGACGAGTTCGTCCGCGCGCTCCACAACGCCGAGGCCGGCTGGTTCGTGGCCGGGCTCCTCGTCATGGGGCTCAACTTCGCCTTCGGGTCCCTGGCCTTCGTGCTGGCGGCCTACATCGACCCCGACAGCCCCCTGGGCCTGCGCGACTGCATGTCCGTGGAGGCCAACGGCGTGCTCTTCGGCAATCTCACGCCCATGAGCACGGGCACCATGCCGGCCCAGATCTTCCGCCTCACACAGGCCGGCCTCGACGTGGGCGAGGCCTCCGCCACGCAGCTCACGCGCTTCGTCATCTACCAGGCCGGCGAGGTCGTCGTGGCCGCTGTCCTGCTGCTCCTGCGGTTCGACTTCTTCCTCGAGACCTACGGCGACATCGTCTTCGTCAACATCGTCGTCTTCATCATCCAGACGGCCCAGGCCCTCGGCCTGCTCTGCGTGTGCCTCTTCCCGCGCTTCGTCAACCGCGTGGGTCACTGGGGGCTGGGCTTCGCCAGCCGCCACGGCTGGCTCTCCCGCGAGCGCGTCGAGCGCTACGAGGACGTCCTCCAGACCCAGGTGATGTCGTTCGGGGGCACCTTCCGCGACTCGTTCCGCCACAAGGAGTCCCTCGCCCTCACGCTCCTGGTGACGCTGGGGCAGATGCTCGCGTTCTACGCCGTGCCGTGGTTCGTGCTCCGCGCCTTCGGCGGCGACGCCGACTTCGTCACGTGCCTCGCCGCGGCCTCCATGGTGCAGATGATCGGCAACTCCGTGCCCCTGCCCGGCGGCACCGGCGGCAACGAGGCCGGCTTCGCGCTCTTCTTCGGACCCATCTTCGGCAGCGCGGCCGCCGCCGGGTTCATCGTCTGGCGCCTCATCACGTTCTTCATCCCCACGGCCGTGTCGCTGCCGCTCACCACGCTGCGCTCGTCGCACCGCCGCTCCATCTACCAGCGCTGGCAGCGGTTCCGCACCCGCAAGGGGCGCGTGGCGCACGTCTCGGTGTCCAGGCGCGGCCGGAGGCGCTGAGGCCGGACGAGCCCGCCCGCCTTGCCTGCCCACCTGCCCGCGGGCGCGGCCGCCTACGGCAGCCGGTACCCCTCCGCCGGGTCCACCGTGCCGTCCTGGAGCGCCCGGATNAGGCCCGGCGCCACGTGGCAGTAGCCGCCGGGGTTGCGGTCCAGGTAGCGCTGGTGGTACCCCTCGGCGGGATAGAAGCTTTCCACGGGGCCCAGCTCCACGGCGAACCCGGGATGCCTTCTCGCCACGGCGCCGGCCACGGCGAGTACCTCTCGCTCCGTGGCGCCGTCGCCCGGCTCCCAGAAGACGCCGGTCTGGTACTGCTCGCCCACGTCGTTGCCCTGGCNGTNCCTGGCCGTGGGGTCGATGACGGAGAAGAACGAGAAGAGCAGGGACCGTGCGACGTCTCCGCCCCCGCGGAAGGTGCAGCGCACGCACTCCCTGAAACCGGTGCCGCCGGCGCACACGCGCTCGTAGACGGCGTCCTCGGGCCTGTCGCCGTTGGCGTAGCCCACCACGGTGGACGTCACGCCGGCCATGCCCTCCATCAGGTGCTCGATGCCCCAGAAGCAGCCTCCGCAGAGGTACAGGGTCCTGTCCATGGGGTCCTTTCCGGTCGCGGCCTCAGGATCCGAGTCGCTCCACCAGCCCGCGCATCCGCTGGCGCACGGTGGGGGAGGACNGCTTGGTGGAGACCATGGTAGCCGCGCCGCAGNGCGCGGTGTAGCCGTAGAACGTCACGAGGAGCCATACGAGGTAGCCGGCCGTGGCGGCGGAGCCGAACACCGGCCCCAGGAACAGCGCGAAGGAGGCCTCGACGCCGCCGGTGCCGCCCGGCAGCGGGATGGAGCTCGCCACGAACTGCACGAGGGAGCCCGCGGCGCAGGTGACGAGGGGGTCCTGGTGGATGCCGAAGGCCCCCAGCACGAACCACGGCGACACCCACAGGCACGCCTGCTGCGCCATGGAGAACGCGAGCATGACGGCCATGGCGCCGCGGTGGCGCACGGCCGTGCGGAACGTGGAGGAGAACTGCGCCACCTGCGTCCTCACGGAGGAGCGCCAGCCCTCCGTGCGGCTGCGGANGCCGAAGAGGCTCCTGCGGTCCACGAGGTCCAGGGCGGAGAGGGCCACCTTGGTCACCCAGTCGGGGAACAGGCAGGNGGCGAGCAGNACCGCCATCTGGGCGGCCTTGAAGGCGAACAGGAACAGGTTCACGAACATGACGGCGCCCACCTGCGCGTAGAAGCGGTCCCAGGTGAGGGCCAGCAGCGCGCCGCCGAGCACGATCTCGGCCGTCTGGAACATGAGGAAGCGCGTGATCTGCACTGCGCCGGCCGCGCCGAGCTCCAGACCGCCCTTGACCAGGCGCCAGATCTGGCCCGGCACGGCNCNCGCCATCATCGGGGTGAGGTTGCCGAAGAAGGTGCCGGCGGCCTCCGCCGAGCACAGGTCGAGGAAGCCCGCCGGGGCGTCGGGCGTCACCGCCACGGTGGTGACGAAGGCAAGCGTGCCAAAGAGCAGGTAGGCCACCATGACGGCGAAGGTGGCCCAGACCCAGGGCGCCTGGACCCGGCCCAGGGCGTCCATGAGCGCCGGGCCCCGGCCGCTGCCCTCGATGTAGACGAGGAGGGAGGCGAACACGGCCGCCATGAACAGCGCCCCCACGACGGCGCCCTTGCGGTCGGGCTTGGCCTTGGGGCCGGGGGCCGCCGGGGCCCGGCCGCCCTCGGGGACGGCGCGCCCCTGCTCCCAGGCCTCGAGCGCCGCGACGGCCTGGCCCTTGGTGGCGTAGTCCAGGACGTCGGGGGCGTCTCCCGTCTTTGGCGGCGTGTGGGGGACCGGTGGCACGGGCGGCTCCTCTCCGGGTTCGGGGCTTGTCTGGGTAGGTCCCTACCCAAAGAGCGCCTGCCGCCGCATCGGGCCGCCGGAGCGGTGTATCAGGGACTCAGTCCCAGGAGCCGCAGGCAGCGCAGGCGCTCGGGCAGGCNGCAAGGCCCCCCTGGGCGGTCTCGCGGAGGCTCACCGGCAGCGCGTTTCCCACGAGCGTCATGGCCTGCACGGCCTCGTCGAAGGGCACAGGGCAGCCCACGGACGAGAGCGCCAGCTGGGCCGAGGTGAAGGCGTTGGCCACGCCGATGGCGTTGCGGTTCTGGCACGGGAACTCCACGAGGCCGCCCACCGGGTCGCACACGAGGCCCAAGAGGTTGCCGAGGGCGATGGAGGCCGCTGTGAGGCAGGTCTCGGGGCTGCCGTAGAGCATCTGGCAGAGGCCGGCCGCGGCCATGGCGCTCGCGGTGCCCACCTCGGCCTGGCACCCGCCCTCGGCCCCCGATACGCTGCCGTTGGCCATGACGACGGCACCCACGGCCGCGGCGCACCAGAGGGCGCCCTCCAGCCGCTCCTGCGCCCCCAGGGCGTCGGCGCAGGCGATGAGGGCGCCGGGCACGACGCCGGCCGAGCCCGCGGTGGGGGCGGCCACGATGACGCCCATGGCCGCGGAGCGCTCGAGGACCGCCATGGCGCCGGCCACGGCGGCGGAGAGGGCGCCTCCCAGGAGCGGGGCGGCGAGGGCGCCCGAGCGGCGCTCCACGGCGCGGGCCTGGCCGTGGAGGAACCCGCCCAGGGAGCGCTCGGGGCGCTCCACGGTGGCGCGCACGGAGACCTCCATGGCCCGGCGCACCCGGCCCATGGTCTCGTCGGCGGCCCGGGCCCCGCCCACGGCGAGGCAGGCCTCGCGCTCGCGCATGACCGAGCCGATGGACGCGTGCCGCTCCCGGCAGAGGGCAANGAGGTCGGCGCCGCAGGAGAAGTCGGGCCCCTGGGGCCCCTCGGCCGCAACGGGGAGGGCGCCGGGGATGGTGAGGGACGTGGCGAAGATGACGCCGGGGGCGGCCCCCACGGCGTCGACGAGCTCGGCGGGCAGGGCCTCGTCGAGCTCGGCCACGGTGTAGGCGTCGCCGCCCCGGGCGTCGCGGAACGTGCGGATGGTGGCGATGTTGATGGAGGCCGCCGACAGGGCCCCCGTGAGGCGCGCCAGGACGCCCGGGCGGTCCCCGTGGTGCACGAAGAGCGTGGGGTACTCGCCGGCCACGTCCACGGCCACGCCGCCCACGGCCGAGAGACGCACGCGGCCGCCGCCCACGGACTCTCCGCGCACCGTGAGCGACCCGCCGTCGGCGAGGCCCATGGCGATGTCCACCGTGTTGGGGTGCAGGCCCGTCCCCTCGTCGGACGTGCGGAACGAGAAGGCGAGGCCCTGCTCTGCCGCCAGGGAGAAGGAGTCGCGGATGCGCCCGTCGTCGGTGTCGAGGCCGAGCATGCCGGCCACCAGCGCCTTGTCGGTGCCGTGCCCCAGGTAGGTCTTGGCGAACGAGTTGTAGAGCGTGAACTCCACGGAGGACACCNGCCCGGGGGCGATCTCGCGGGCCACGCGGGCCAGGCGCAGGGCGCCCGCCGTGTGGGAGCTGGAGGGCCCCACCATCACGGGGCCGAGGACCTCGAAGGCGCTGGGCAGCATGGCGGCTAGGCCTCCCTGGAGCCGGCGGCCACCTTGGCGATGGCGGCGTCNAGGCGGGCGAGGCCGCGGGCTCGGCCCAGGAGCTCTATGGAGGCGCCCAGGGGCGGCGAGACGAGCGAGCCNGTCTCGGCNGCGCGAACGNCCGCGAAGAACTTGCGCTTGTTGGTGCCGAGCTCCTCGGGCAGGGCCTCGAGGGCGGCGTCGACGGACCCGGCGTCGAAGTCGGCCAGGCCCTCCAGGGCGGCCCTGGCGGCGGCGAGGGCCTCGGCGGCGCCGTCCTTGGCGAGCGCCTTGGTCCAGGCCTTCTCCTCGATCTGCGGGGTGTCGCCGGAGTAGAGGAACGCGGTCAGCCCCTCGACGTCGGAGGCGCGCTTGGTGCGGGGCTTGAGGATGGCGGCGAGGGTGGAGAACCACTCGGGCCGGGCTTCCACGCAGCCGCGCTCCTCGCGGCCGGCCGCCACGAGGGCGGGCTCGAGCACGCGGCGGGCGAACTCGAGGTCGTCCATGGCCTCGTAGTACCGCCCGTTGATCCAGTCGAGCTTGGCCGGGTCGAAGGTGGCCGGGTTCTTGGACACGTGGTCGAGGGAGAACTCCCGGGCCAGCACCTCGCGCGGCACGATGGTGGTCTCGCCGTCGAGGGACCAGCCGAGCAGGGCCAGGTAGTTCACGAAGGCCTCGGGGTCGTAGCCGGCGTCGCGGTACTCCTCCACGGAGGTGGCGCCGTGGCGCTTGGAGAGCTTCTTGCCGTCGGCNCCCAGGATCATGGAGATGNGGGCGNACTCGGGCACGGGGTAGCCGAGGGCCTCGTAGACCATGACCTGGCGCGGGGTGTTGGACAGNTGGTCGTCGCCGCGGATGACGTGGGTGATGCCCATGAAGGCGTCGTCCACCACGGTGCAGAAGTTGTAGGTGGGGGTGCCGTCGGAGCGCNNGATGACGAAGTCGTCGAGCTCGCGGGCGTTGAAGGTCACCTCGCCGTGGACGGCGTCGCGCACCACCACGTCGCCGCGGTCACGGGGCACCTTGATGCGCAGCACGTNGGGCTCGCCGGCCTCGACGCGGCGCCGGGCCTCGGCGGGGTCGAGGTCGCGGCAGCGGCCCTGGTAGCCCTGGAAGGGGTCCTTGCGCTCGCGGGCGGCCTCGCGGTCGGCCTCCAGCTGCTCGGGCGTGCAGAAGCACGGGTAGGCGCGGCCCTCGGCCACGAGCCTCTCGGCCGCCTCGCGGTAGATGTCCAGGCGCTCGGCCTGCTTGTAGGGGCCGTGGTCGCCGCCCACGCCGGGGCCCTCGTCCCAGTCCAGGCCCAGCCAGCGCATGGCCCGCAGGATGACGCNCNCGTTCTCCTNGGTGGAGCGGGCCGGGTCGGTGTCGTCGATGCGCAGGATGAAGGTGCCGTGGTTGGCCCGGGCGAAGGCCCAGTTGTAGATCGCGGTGCGCGCCCCTCCCACGTGGAGCTTGCCGGTGGGGGACGGCGCGAATCGGACGCGGACGGCNGTGTCTTTCAAAACTGCTCCTAACACGGGGTGCAATGCCAACCCATGGTACTACGGCCCCTGGGCGCCGCGGCTCCCCTCACATCACCTTCGTCGAGGCCAGCTGGTGCTCCATCCACTCGTTGAGGCGGATGAGGGGGCGCCGCAGGAAGAGGCCCAGCACCACCGACGGGACGATGAAGGCCAGCAGCGCCAGCATGTGCCACAGGTAGTCCATGCCGTAGACCCCGGCCACGGCGCCGCGCATGAGCTGGATGGCCTGGACGAACGGCAGGAACGGNTAGGCCGCCTGGAAGGGGCCCGGCAGCATCTGGGGCGGGAACGTCCCGCCGGAGCCGGCCACCTGGATCACCAGGAGGAACACGGCGATGGCCTTGCCCACGTCGCCGAACGACACCGTGAGGGCGTACATGATGTTTACGTCCACGAAGGCGCAGGCGAAGCANGCCAGGAACATGAGGCCGGGGTGGACGCACTGGATCTGCAAGTAGAAGAGGTCGCCGGCGCACACCAGGGCCGCCTGGAGGAGCGCCAGCAGCACGAAGACGCCCATGCGGCCGAAGTAGGCCTGCCAGAGCCTGGCGCCGCCCACCTCGGCGAGCTCACGCTCGCTCGGCTGCACCTTGACGATGACCACGAGGATGAGCGACCCCACCCAGAGGGCGAGGGTGGTGTAGAAGGGGGCCATNGCGCTGCCGTTGTTGGCCACGGGGTAGACGGCGTTTCGCTCCAGCTCCACCGGGGCCGAGAGGAAGGCGGCCAGGGTCGCGGGGTCGCCGCNGAGGATGCGGCGGAGCTGGTCNANGTCNCCCGAGGCGANGGCCGCGTCGATGCGGCCCTGGAGGTCCCTGAGGTCCGAGGCGCTCGCGGCGAGGTCGTCGGCGGCCCCGGAGAGCTCCGACCGGATGGAGGAGAGGTCCGAGGCGGCCTGGCCCGACACCGCCGAGAGGCTCTCCATGGAGTCGTCCAGGGAGCCCTGGACGGCCGAGGCGTCCGCGCTGGCCCCGTCCACGGCCGNGGCGAGCGACGCCAGGGAGCGGCCGAGGGTGTCGCCGTAGGTGGTGTCCGCCCCCTTCACGGTGTCTTTGGCCTGGCCCACGATGCCGTCGAGGCGCTCCTTGGCCCCTGCGGCGTCGGTGGCGCCCTGGCGCAGGTCGGACGCGGTGGCGGTGAGGGAGCCGCCCAGGTCCCCCAGGGTCTGGGAGACCGACGAGAGCGACGAGAGGGCCCGCTCCGCCGCGGCGATGGCGCGGTCCACGGCGGCTAGGGCGGCCCGCTCCGGCTCGGTGATCGACCCGTCGGACGAGGCCGCCTGGTCGAGGGCGTCTCGGATGGACTGGAGCTGGTCCCTCTGGGCGGTGAAGNCCTCCNCCAGGGCGTCCACGGCCTCCTTGCGCTCCTGGGCCGTGCCGGCAGCGGCGTCGAGGCCGTCGGCGACCGTCTGGGTCTTGTCGCCGGCGTCGGCGAAGGCGGCGTCGATNTTGGCGGAGACGGCGTCCAGGGAGTCGGCGGAGCCGGAGAGGTCGTCCTTGANGGCGGAGTCGGCNGACCCGAGGGCGTCGTCGGCCGAGCGGACCCCCGAGGCGGCCTGGGAGAGCGCCTGGGGGATGGAGGCCCCCTCGGGGGCCGTGGTGTCGAGGAGCCCCTGGGCCCCGGAGAGCAGCGACGAGGCCGAGCCCACCAGGGAGGCGTAGGCGCGGGCGTCGGAGGCCGTGCGGTCGAGGGAGTCGGCCGTGGTCCCCACGCTGGCGCGCAGCCTCTGGGCCAGGGAGGAGATGGCGTCGGAGTCCAGGTAGTCGGAGAGCGACCCCAGGGCCGACGTGCCGATCCTGCCCACGGTCTCCACGAAGGTGGTGTCGATCTGCTCGTGCAGGNCCCCCGAGGCCTTGTCGGTCACCACGTTGGCTATGGCGTTCTCCTTCTCGTTGCTGTAGAACTCCAGCGTGGGCTTGGCGGCGTCGTCGTCGAGCACGCCGAGGAGGTTGCGGGAGAAGTCCGGCGGGATGATGATGGCCGCGTAGTAGGTGCCCGCCTCGAGGCCGCCCATGGCGTCGTCCTTGTCGGTGATGACCCAGCCGATCTGGTCGTNCTCCCGCAGGGCGCTCGNCACCTTCTCGCCCACGTTGATGTCCATGGGCATGAGGTCGCTCGTGTAGCCCTCGTCGGTGTTGGCCACGGCCACCTTGACGTTCCTGGTGTTGGCGTAGGGGTCCCAGCTGCCGGCGATGTTGAACCACGCGTAGAGCGACGGCACGATGATGAGGCCGATGCACACGATGCCGGCGATGACGTTCATGGTGGCGTGGCGAACGTCGAGGCAGAAGAGCTTCCAGACCTTCCTCATCGTTCGTCACCCCCTTTCCCGCGGTCGTCTTCCGCCGGTCCGTCGCCGTCCCCGCGCTCGTCCGCCCTGGCGTCCTTGAGCAGCTGCTCCAGGCGCCCCTTGGGCCACCCCATCCGGGAGAACGGGGCGATGGGGGCCACCTCGCGGTCGAGGCTCTCTCCCACCATCTCGAGGAGCCGGTCGTGGGGCAGCGACGTGAGGTCGGTCTTCTCGTTCATGCGCTCGTGGAGGTACTCCACCACCACGAGGAAGGCGATGAGTGCCAGGATTGCGCAGATCCATATCACCAGGACGGTGAACTTGACCTCGGGCCCCGCCGCGAACATGGGCACGAGCAGCACCGTGGAGCACAGCACCAGGCAGCGGAAGCCCACGTGGACCATGCGCTGGTAGTGGCGGTTGAACCAGGTGCAGCGCTCGTTGAAGACCTTGAGGTAGGACTCTGAGTCGAGGGCGGCCTTGAGCAGGGTGGAGAGGCGGAAGTGGGCCTCGGGCGGCTCGGTGCGCTCGCAGATCATGAGGTCGGTGTCGCGGAGNTTGGCGTCGAAGAGGTGGTTGAGGTTGAGCAGGTAGCGCCTGAGCACCACGCCCACCAGGAGCGAGGGCACCACAAAGAGCAGCAGCATGAGGATGTCGTGGCCGAAGTGCCCGTCGTAGAAACCGGCGATGGCCTCCCGCATGGCGTTGTTGCCGTAGGTGAAGGGCAGCCACGGGGAGAGGGCGCGGAAGAAGTCGGGCTGCATCTGGATGGGGTAGAGGCCCGACGACCCCGGGATCTGTAGGATGACGATGAGCACGGCGAGGGCCTTGCCCACGTGCTTGAAGGCCACGGCCAGGGCGTAGACCATGTTCACGTAGACGAACGACTCCACGACGCCGGCGAGGATGAAGGCGGCCGGGCTCACGCACTGGATGCCCAGGACGAGGTCGNCCACGCAGGTGATCAGCGCCTGGAGCACGCCCACCACGAACAGCAGGAGCCACCGGCCGAAGTAGGCCTCCCAGGGCTTGAGGTTCTCGATGNNCTCGNGGTCCACCTCGAGCTTGTAGATGGACACGAGCACGAACCCTCCCACGAAGAGGGCGAGGTCGGTGTAGAAGGGGGTCACGCCGGACCCGTAGTTGGCCACGGGGAAGACCGCCTTCTGCTCGATGGCCACNGGCGACCCCATGAAGTCGGCGAGGCGCCCGGAGTCCACCTCGGTGAGCTCCTTCAGGGATGAGAAGGCCTCGGAGCTCGTCACGGCCGCGAGGTCGGCGGAGAGGGAGTTGAGGGTGCCCATGGCCCCGTCGAGGGCCTCGCGGGTGTTGCCGAGGGCGCCGTCGGCCTCCTGCACGGTGGCGACGAGCTGGCCCAGGGACCCCCTGGCCCCCTCGATGGAGGTGGAGAGGGAGGCGAGGACCCCCTGGAGCGACGAGCCGGCCCCGGCGAAGTCGTCCAGGGCCTGCCCCGCCTGGGGCAGGGAGTCGCGGGAGAGCGCTTCCCGGGTGTCGAGGAGCCCGTCGGCGGCCCCCTTCACGGCGTCGTTGACCCCCTGGGCGCCGGAGTCGGCCGCCGACGTGGCGTTCTTCACGGCGTCAGAGAGCTTCGAGAGCCGGTCCAGGGCCTCCTNCTGGGCGTCGAGNTGGGCCTGGATGCGGCCGGACTGCTCCTGGAGGCGCTGCTTGAGCTCGGCGACNCGGTCGCCGAGGGGGCCGTCCACGGGCAGGTCGGCCACGGCCTGGTCGAGGCGCTGCTTCGCCTGGGAGAGGCTGTCCTGGGCCGACTGCAGCTGGGCCGCGGCCGAGTCAACCGTGGCCCGGGCGCCGCCGATGTCGCCCGCGAGGGCGCCGATGTCGTGGGAGGCCGTCGACGAGATGCCGGCCATGGTGGTGGCGCCGCCCACGAGGGCGTCGTCCAGGCGGGAGGAGAGGGTGCGGGCCTGGTCCCTGGCCTCGCCGAGCTGCGAGAGGGCGGAGCCGAGGGTGTCGGAGGAGCCCGCCACGGTGGAGGAGAGCCTGTCCAGAACCCCCTGGGCGTCGGTGGCCGCGGCCTGCGCCGACGTGCAGGTGTCGCGGGTCTTGTCCACGAGGCCGCCGATGGCCTCCAGGTCGCCCCTGGCCTCGCGGATCCTCGCCGACGCGCTGTCGGCCGCCCCCTGGGTGCCCTGGGTGACGTCCCCNGNCAGGGCCTTGGCCTTCTCGGTGACCACGTCGGTCACGGTGGAGACGAACTGCTCGTTGACGGTGCTCTCCACCGTGGAGGCCCCCGAGTCGGTGACCTTGGGGGCCACCGCGTTGAGCTTCTCATTGACGTAGTACTCCAGCCTGGGGCGGTCGAGCCTGCCGGTGACCACCGAGGCCAGGTCTGCCGAGAAGTCCTCGGGGATCACGATGGCGGCGTAGAAGCGGCCCGAGTCCACGCCGGAGAGGGCGTCGTCGCGGTCCACGAAGGCCCACCCGAGCTTGTGGTTGTCCTTGAGGGCGTCCACCACGGCCTGGCCCACGTCCACGTGGCCCTGGCCCTCCACGTCGGCGCCGTCGTCCTNGTTGGCCACGGCCACGGCGATCGTGCCGGTGTTCTCGTAGGGGTCCCAGTTGGCCAGGATGTTGAACCACGCGTAGAGGGCCGGAATCACCGCCACCCCCAGGGTGACCACGAGGGCCACCGGGTTCTTGAGGATGCGGACGAGGTCCCGCNTGAATATCAGAAGTATGTTGTGCACGCGTCTCCCCATGGAAGGTCNAGGGTCTGCNGGGCCGTCCCGAAAATCCCCAGTATGGCCCGTCCCGTCCCGGAGGCGGGGGAGGGGTCCGCTTGTATGCCAGCCGCCGCGGCCCTTTGCCCCGGATTCCCGGTGGCGCTACGCTCTTTGGGCCTTGNNGGNCCGCGGGGGACCATCGAGNCGATTTTTCTGGATTGTTCCACTCCCCCCCGGGGTAATAACGTGGGGACTGTTTTCGCCGCATGACGCGGCATGGCGCCGCAAAGGAGACTCTATGGCCACTGAGACCCATTACTTCACCTCCGAGAGCGTTACCGAGGGGCACCCCGACAAGATCTGCGACCAGGTCTCCGACGCCATCCTCGACGCCATCCTCGCCAAGGAGGCCGACCTCGAGGCCAAGGGCTACGTCTCCCCGTCGGGGTGTCACGCGAACGTGGACGCCGTCCGCTGNGCCTGCGAGACCTTCGTCACCACCGGCACCGTGCTCGTNGCCGGCGAGATCNGCACCCAGGCCTACGTGGACGTGCAGCACATCGCCCGCGACGTCATCNGCGAGATCGGCTACGACGACCCCGCCTACGGCTTCGACGCCGACACCTGCGGCGTCATCAACATGATCCACGAGCAGTCCCCCGACATCGCCATGGGCGTGGACGAGTCCTACAGCGCCCAGCGCGGCGAGGCCGCCGAGCTCGAGGACCGCATCGGCGCCGGCGACCAAGGCATGATGTTCGGCTACGCCACCGACGAGACCGAGACCCTCATGCCCATGCCGGTCCACCTGGCCCAGCGCCTCTCCGAGCGCCTGGCCAAGGTGCGCAAGGACGGCACCGTGCCCTACCTGCGCCCCGACGGCAAGACCCAGGTCACCGTGCGCTACGAGGACGACGAGCCCAAGGCCGTGACCGCCGTGGTCCTCTCCACCCAGCACGACCCCTCGGTGGAGTCCATGGACGTCATCAAGCGCGACATGATCGAGCATGTCATCGCCCCGGTGCTCGACGGCGAGGGCATCGACTGGTCCGACGCCGAGATCTACGTCAACCCCACCGGCCGCTTCGTGGTGGGCGGCCCCATGGGCGACACCGGCCTCACCGGCCGCAAGATCATCGTCGACACCTACGGCGGCATGGGCCGCCACGGCGGCGGCGCGTTCTCGGGCAAGGACGCCACCAAGGTGGACCGCTCCGCCGCCTACGCCGCCCGCTGGGTGGCCAAGAACGTGGTGGCCGCCGGCCTCGCCAAGCGCTGCGAGGTTGAGCTCGCCTACGCCATCGGCGTGGCCTACCCCATTTCCGTTCTGGTGGACACCCATGACACCGGCGTGGTGCCCGACGCCGTGATCGAGCAGGCCGTCAAGGAGGTCTTCGACCTGCGCCCCGGCGCCATCATCCGCGACCTCAAGCTGCGCCGCCCGATCTTCCGCAAGACCGCTGCCTACGGCCACTTCGGCCGCGAGGACGCCGACTTCACCTGGGAGGCCACCGACAAGGCCGACGAGCTCAAGGCCGCCGTGGCCGCCCTCACCGAGTAGCCCCACGGCGATCCGGCGACCGGACGCCGGTCGCTCTACAACGGGCCGCAGCCGCCCCGACGATGGTTCGGGGAGGTTGCGGCCTTTTCCGTGGA